>JALWLQ010000180.1 GCA_027084095.1 Persephonella sp. | reverse complement strand
GATGAAAAAAATTCTAACAGCAGTAGTATTAGCTATCGCTGCAACAACATCTGTAAGTAATGCACTTACAAGGGAAGAGATAGAAAAAGACCCAATACTCAAAGGTAAAATGTTAGCCAAAAGATGTTCGTGGTGTCATGATATAAACAGAACATTAATAGCTCCATCATTTAAAGAAATATTAAAAAGATACAAAGATGTTCCAGAAGAAACTTTGAAAAAACAGTTTGCAGACGCTATAAAAAATGGTAGTAAAGGGAAATGGACAAACTGGATGAAGGAACATATTAAAGCCAGAAAAATAGGAAGCATAGAGGCAATGTATATGCCTCCACAAAGACCTTACTATAATGACAAGGAAATTGAGCTTATAGTAAAATGGCTTCTTAGTTTAAGAAAATAACTCACTTCATTTTTACAGGAGCTTCTATAGTTATAGCTCCGCTTTTCTCAAAAATTAATGTTAATTTAACTTTTTCATCTGGGCTCAGTGGTTTTTTTAATCCCATTAGCATTATGTGATAACCACCAGGTTTAAGAACAACCTTGGACTTAGGTGGAATTATCAATTTATCAACATGAAGCATTTTCATAACACCCTGAACATTCCTGGTTTCATGTATCATTACTTTATTACTTATGTCTGTTTTCACAGAAATAAGAGTGTCCTCAGAATTACCTTTATTCTCAATAACCATGAAGAGAGCTGTATTTTTCATGTTAGGAGGAACTGCCCTTATCCACGGATTTTCAATTTTGATTTCTGGCTGTGCCAACACTGAAAAAAATAAACCTGTCAGTAAAAAAACTATTATTTTCCTCATTTTGCATCTCCAAAAATTTTCATTACTTGTATTATATCTTGGGCTATTTTTTCTGGGTCATCATTTGCAGGTCTAAAAATTATTCTAATAATTCCTTTTTTGTCAAGCAAGTATATAAATGCTGTATGGTCTACCAGATAACCTACTTCAGGATTATTTTTAACAGGAACTTTTTCATAGTAAGCTCTAAACATCTTGGCAACTTTTTTAATTTCTTCTGGTGAGCCTGTAAGACCTGTCATATATTTACCGGTTGGGTCATAGAAGGAAAGGAATTTCTTCAAAAGCTGGGGAGTATCTCTTTCAGGGTCTACCGAAATAAATAATACATGGACTTTATCTTTATATTTGCCTAAATGTTTCAATGTCTCCGATATTCTAAACATTGATGTGGGACAAACATCAGGACAATAGGTATATCCAAAGAATACCAGTAAATACTTTCCCCTAAAATCTGACAAACTCACTTTTTTACCATTCTGGTCAATAAGTGTAAAATCTTTTACTTTTTGTACATAGGGATATCCGTAAAATTGGTATGCAAAAACCACCTGACTTAAAAGCAGCAAGGTAAAAACAACAGTTAGAAATTTTTTCATTTCATCATACCTCCGTAATCATTCCCATAATATAATCCCCTTTTACTTCATTTCTATTGATATCTATCAAAAATTGATATCAATCAATGCTCCCGGTTTATGATTACTTTAATTTAAATTTTGACAAATATCAATGTTAATTTTATTATAATTTAACATTAAAAAGGGGGATTTTAAGATGAAAAAACTTTTAATGGCAGGAATGGTGCTTCCAGCATTTTTATCTTATGCAAACGCACAGGAAGTAATCAAAGTAAAAAAGATTAATGTTGCCGAAGACTTATTTATGGAAGAAACAAAAGGGGAAACTCAGGAAGCCACTGAAGAAGATGTAAAGATAACCAGACAGATAGATATTGGAGAGATATTGTCTAACCTTTTTCCAGAAATTAACCATATAAGAAAAGGGGGAACGGCTAACGACATTACTATTAGAGGATTTGGTAGAGATAATATAAATGTTCTTATCGATGGACAGAGAATATACGGAGCTTGCCCTAACAGAATGGACCCTCCTATATTTCACATGTCAACAAGACAGGTAAAAGAAGTAAAAATCTTAGAAGGTCCCTTTGATGTTTCAAATCAGGGTTCTCTGGCAGGGGTTGTCAATCTAATATCAAAAGACCCTGAAGCAGGAGCAGGTGGTTCGCTGTTTTTTACAGGAGGATACTTTAATTATCTTCATGGTGGATTTGATAGTTATGTAGGTAATGATTTTGTTAAGGTACTTGTTGGTTATTCCAAACAGTATTCAAAACCCTACAAATCAGGAGAAGGGAAAAAAATAACAGAATACCCTTCAGGTATGTCGGCTTATAAACCATCAGAGATAGACCATACTGCTTTTGATATAGATAATGCATGGGCAAAAATGGTTCTTACCCCCAATCAAGAAAACGAAATAAAGATAAACTATGGATTTGATGAGGCAAAAGATGTTTTATACCCTTATTTGATGATGGATGCCATGTATGACAGAACCCACAGAATTAACGGTGAATACTGGATAAAGCCTTTAGATATCAAAATTTCAGCTTACTGGAACTTTGTAAAACACGATATGCAGGATAGGTGGAGGGTAAGCTCTACAGGATGGAGCAGAGGCTATATGATGAGAACCCTGGCAAAGACAAAAACCTACGGGGCAAAAATAGAAAAAGGCTGGAAAATCGGAGATATAAAACTAAAAACAGGAATAGATGCTTATCTAAGAAACTGGAAAGCAGACAACGTGGTTATGACTTTGGATAACAGAGGAATGATACCTGATGTTGATATTAAAAATATAGGTGCATTCGTTGAAGGAGCAAAAAAGATTAGCAATTTTGTCATATCAGCAGGTCTAAGAGTAGACAGTACAAAATCTGAAGCTGATAAAAATGCCCTTGGAACAGCAAATAGTGGTATATATGAGGAGTATTACGGAAACAATTATGACTTAAGTCAGACAGATACTTATGTATCAGGAAATATAGTCCTGAGATATAAATTTGATAAAAGGTCAAGTGTCTATATGGGATTTGGACATACAGTCAGAGTTCCTGACCCTGAAGAAAGATTTATAGCATTGAAAAAACCAACAGGCAAACCAGACTGGGTAGGAAATCCTAATCTTAACCCAACCAAGAATAATGAAGTTGATGCAGGATTTGAGTATTACTGGGGATTATTTGGAATAAAAGGAAATGTTTTTTACAGTGACCTTACAGATTATATCTATCTGACAAAAATCCCCAGTCTCGTAGATACAACCAAAAGTGCCACCTCTTATCAGAACATAGATGCCCACATATACGGTGGAGATTTAACAGTTATTGGAATGCTTACAGATACTGTTTCAATAGAGGCAGGAGCTGCTTATCAAAGGGGTAAAAAGGATAGTGGAAACTATACAGATAGCGACCTTGCAGAAATTCCACCATTAAAAACAAGGCTTGCTCTTAAATATGACAATGGTGCAGCATTTGGCATGATAGAAACCATATATGCAGCAAGGCAATCAAAAGTTGATACAGATTTAAATGAGCAACCAACAAAATCTTATTATGTTGTTAATCTAAAAACAGGATATATCATCAAAAATAAAGCATTTGTGGGAATTGGTATAGATAATCTTTTTGATAAAAATTACTACACCCATTTATCCTATCTGAGAAATCCATTTAGTGCAGGAACAAAAGTTCCTGAACCTGGAAGATTTGTCTATATGAATGTAAATCTTAGCTTTTAATTTATACTGCTTGCTGCTCCTGGTGTGTTGTTTTCTTTATCTGCCCCCTCTGGGGGTAGTTTTTTTCAGTGTATATCTCAACTTTGTCTTTTCCTCCATTCTTGGCTTTATATAAGGCTATATCTGCCTTTTTCAGTAATTGCTCCGCTGTTTCTCCACTAAAACAAGCAAGACCCATACTAACTGTAACCTGAAAATCACCAAAGTTTATCTGTGATATTGATTTTCTAATTTTATCAGCAATTATATAGCCATTCTGAATATCTGTTTCAGGACATATAATGACGAACTCTTCTCCTCCAAGTCTCCCCACAATGTCTGTGTCTCTTATATTCTTTTTTACTACCCTTGCCACCATTGATAAAACAGCATCTCCAACATCATGTCCATATTTATCATTTATTTGCTTAAAATTGTCAATATCAAAAATAATTACACAGAGAGGACGACCATATTTTTTTGCCTTCTCAATTTCTTCTTTTAATTTCTTAAATAAATAATACCTGTTATATAAACCTGTCAAAGTATCCGTCATAGCCAGATTAGAAAGCTTATCATACGATTTTATAAGAGTATTCTCATATATATACGCCAGTATCATAATAATCAAATAAGCTCCAATAAACTGCCTAATCTCAATTGGGGAATAGGCTATGGAAATTATATTTTTCTGACTTAAATATAAAAGCATTAATATAGTTCCAAGAACCATAATATTCCATAAAAGACCAACTCTATTTCCTTTCAAGAAAAAAGAAACAAAAGGAAAAACAAAAATCCAATAAATGCCTGTTTTCTCCAGCCCCCCATCAATAATAATAACTATAAAAAGAATATAAAGGCCTATAAGTATAAGATTTTCTGCCACATTAACCTTTTTTGTGATACGCATATAAAGTAAACTTAACAGTCCCCCAGTTGAGATAAGTGCCTCAAAAAGAAAAATATCCTTTTCCCCTCGCTGAAGATGGACAAAAGACATAATATATAGGACAATGGAACCTATAATTATGAAAATATACATTAGTCTAATCTTATCAAATTCAGGGGATATCGCATCTGGAAATGTTTTTTCTTCTTTATTTTTTTTCAGGTTAAACATAAAATTAATACCAATATATTTTATTAATTAAATTAATAAAATAATACGAAAATTATGCTTAAAATTCTATCATTAATTTATGAAAAGGTTGCTCTTTTAAGAAGATGGCTTTACAACAAGAAAATTATTAATTTTTTAAAACTCCCTGTTCCTGTAATATCCGTAGGAAACCTGTCAGTTGGAGGAACAGGTAAAACGCCAATTACAATAGCCATTGCAAAAAAACTACAAAGTCAGGGATACAAGGTATGTGTTTTATCCAGAGGCTATAAAAGGAAGACTAAAGGCACAATAGTTGTATCAGATGGGAAAAAACTATTTACAGACTGGAAAAGCTCCGGAGATGAACCCTATCTTATAGCAACCTATCATATTCCCGTTGTAGTTTCAGAAAGCAGATACAAAGCCGGGATAAAGGCACTGGAAATTTTTAAACCTGACATTTTTATTCTTGATGATGGCTTTCAGCACTACCAGCTTTACAGGGATATTGATATTCTCGTAGTGGATGCAACAAAACCTTTCTGGGAAGACCAGCCATTGCCAGCAGGAAGACTGAGGGAACCTATTGAAACTTACAAATACGCAGATTTATTTATTATAAATAGATTTGAAAAAGTAAAAAATAAAGAACAGTTTTTAAAAAAGCTAAAAGCATTTGGCAAACCTTTCTTTATAACTGAAGAAAAATTTCAGTATTTAACAAATTTAAAAGAAAATATCCCTGTAGAAAGCTTAAAAGGTCAAAAAATAGGAATGTTTGCAGGCCTTGGAAATAATCAGCAGTTCTTTAATACCATTAAAAACTTATCCCAAAAATATAGTTTCCAGATTTCAGATAAAATATCCTTTCCAGACCATTATGACTATCCTTCCCTTGAACTATCCCAGAATGTAGATAAATGGATAACAACAGAAAAAGACATCATAAAACTAAAGCCTGAAACAATCAAAAAATACAATATCTTTGCATTAAAATATGAGTTAAAATTACCTGAAGAAATGATGGAATTTATTAATAAAAAAATTAATCCGAAAAGAAAGTAAAATTCCACTGCTGGAGACAGCTATGAACACAGAAAAAGTAGAGAAACATCCTTTTGATATTGTTTTAAAACTAATGATAAATGGTGAGATTGACCCGTGGAATGTTGATATAGTTGAACTGGCAGACAAGTATCTTAAGGAAATAAAAAAGATGCACATTCCAGACCTCAGACTTGCTTCAAAAGCCCTTGCAGCTGCTGCATTGCTACTTAAGATGAAGGCTGATGCTTTAGACCTTGGGAAAGAAGAAGAAACAGAAGAAAAAATCTCCAGGAAAAGAGTTTTTGGTATTAAGAGATTTTACACAATTGATGAGATTGCACACGTACTTAAGAAATATATAGCTCCCGTAATTGAGTTTAAGCCCAAAAGAAAATACACCAGGAGAAAAGGCTACAAAAGAAAACCTAAAACCCTTGAAATACCTTTATTCCATGCTACACTTGAAGAAACTATAGAAGCCCTTGAAAAAGAGTTTGAGCAGCTTGAAGGATTTATAACCCTTTCAGAGCTTAATCATCCAAACAAGGCACAGGCATTTGTTGCCCTTCTATTCCTGAACTACGAAGGTGTAATCAATATTTATCAAGAAGAAGAGTTTGGAGAAATATATATAGAGAAAAATCAGCAAAAACTACAAAAAATAGCTTAATTGGAGGTTTTTATGAAAAGGGTTTTATTTGCGTTTTTATCTATAACTTTGATTGCCTTCGCACAATCCAAGCAAGAAATAAATCAGGTATGTGATACTTATGTCTCAATTCTTGATGAATGTGATATGGACAATGTTGATTGTGAAAAAACAGGAGAAATTCTGGAAAAATTCCTTTTAAGCAAAAATGTAAAACCTGAGGTTGCAAAACATTTCCATCAACAGTGTGTTAAAGTATGCCTTCTTCCTAAAGGAAAATATCAGCAGATTAGAGAAGATATAAAGCAGGCATGTATGAAAGGCTTAGAAGAGTAAAAAGGGGCAAATGCCCCATTTTTTTATAATGTTTTGTGACAGAACCACCAGTCAAAGCATTCAATCTCACCAGCTTCAGCTTTCTTGAGCCTTTCTTTAGCTTCCTCCTCACTTGTAGCCGGTGGAACAATAACATGGTCTTTAACAAGTTCATTTTCTGGCCAGTTAGCAGGTGTAGCAACACCATATTTATCCGATGTCTGTAAAGCTTTTACAGCCCTTACAACTTCATCAATATTTCTACCTACTTCTTGTGGATAGTAGAGTATCAGTCTTATGATACCTTTGTCATCAACTATAAATACAGCTCTTACAGTATTTGTTCCCTTTTTAGGATGTATCATTCCCAGCTTTTGAGCAACCTGTCCCATATCATCAGCAATGATTGGAAATGTAATTTCTACTCCTGTTTTGTCTTTAATCCATTCTACCCATTTGATATGCGAGAATACCTGGTCAACAGACAGTCCTATAAGCTCACAGTTAAGTTCATCAAACTTATCTTTTCTTTTCTGGAATGCTACAAACTCTGTCGTGCACACAGGGGTAAAGTCTGCAGGATGGCTAAAAAGGACAAACCATTTTCCTTTATAATCGTCAGGTAATTTTTTAACCCCATGGGTTGTTTTTACTTCCATTTCTGGAAATTTTTCACCTATTACTGGAATTCTGACTTCTTCCATACTCCTACCTCCTTTTTCTTTTTTATTTTTATCTCTAATTATTAATATATATCTGCTAAAAAAATTTTAAAGTGGTCTTATAAAGTTTAAAGTTCTCTGAAAAATAAAAGGCTTATCACTGGAATAATTTCAAGTCTTCCGAATATCATTTCAAAAGAAAGAACAAGTTTTTCAAAATCACTAAAACCTGCAAAGTTAGAAGCCGGTCCCACATCTGCAAGGCCAGGACCTAAACTTGTTATACAGGCAATAGAAGCTGAAAAAGAAGTGATAAGGTCATGGTCTCCTAAGGTAAGGATAAATCCTGAAATCAGTATGGTAAGTAAATAAAGAGATAAAAAAGCCCAGAACATATTAAGAGTTGAATTATCAACAGGCTTACCTTTTATAATTAGCCTGTATACAACTTTTGGGTGAGCTATTCTTTTAATTTCTCCGTAAATGGTTTTTCCTATAACTATCAATCTATAAATCTTTATACCTCCTCCTGTAGAACCTCCAACGGCTCCAATAAGAGCAATAATCATCATAAGGGCAAGGACAGAATAGTGCCAGCCTGAATAATCTGTGGTGGAAAATCCAGTTGTTGTGGCAGCAGATACTATCTGAAACAGAGAAAATCTAAAACTGTCATATAAGCTGTAATAGTAGCCCTTTATATATAGAATTGCTGTTGCAAATAAAACCGATAGTCCAATTATAGATAAATAAACGACAACCTCCTGGTCTTTAAAAAATACCTTTAAAGATTTTTTCTTATAAACCAGATAATATAACTGTAGATTTATAGCACCAAGAACCATAAATATAGTAATAATTATCTCCACAGCAAAATTATGAAATACACCTGCACTTTGATTGTAAGGTGCAAATCCACCTGTTGCCACTGTGGCAAAGGTAAAAGTAAAAGCATCATACCAATTAACGCCAGCTATTTTCATTAAGATTATCTGGGTAGCTGTCAATAGAATATAAACGCTAAAAACAATTTTTGTAACCTCTTTGACCCGAGGCTCAATTTTTTCTTCTACTATTTTTGAAGCTTCAAATTTTACTATTGCCTTGCCAATTGGAAGTTTTGTTGAAAGAAAGGAAACAGCAAAAACAGCAAATCCCAGTCCCCCAACCCAGTTTGTAAGATTTCTCATAAATAGAACACTTTTTGGTAAAACTTCTATATCGTTTAAAATAGAAGCACCTGTTGTGGTAAATCCAGAAACAGATTCAAAATAGGCATCTATAGGGTCAGGAATATAGCCACTGATAACATAACTTATGGAAGTCAGAGCCGGAAATAAAAACCATATAGAAACTGCAACAAAAAGAGCTTCTTTCTCTGTTAATCTCTGGATTTTTATAGGAGCAGACAGGGAAAATAAAAATAATGAGATAAAAACAGGAAAAATAAATGAAAGTAATTCTTCATCCTCAATATAAATAGAGTATATCATCGGAGGTATAAATGTTAGAAGAGATAGCATAAACAACATAAAAGTCAGGTATTTATACACAGCTTTAAATCTAAAATTCTTCATCCTCTTCCTTTTCTAAAACTATAAGGATATCTCCTTCTTCCAGTAAGGTATTTCCTTTTGCTATATACATCTGATTATCTCTTTTTATCCCAAGTATCACAAAATTACCTGAAGAAATTTCTGAAACTTTTTTCCCTGCCTTTTTCCTATCTACAGGAATTTCTGAAATATCTATATTTTTTATAAGTTCAAAGGTATCAACAAGACCTTTATGTCTTATTTTTCTATAAACTCTTCGGGCAACTATTTTTCTGGCAATTAATGGTATATCTATTCCAAGAAGTCGTGCCATTTCTTCATATTCAGGATGCTCAAGAAGAGCAAGAACTTTTTTTGCACCTAATCTTTTGGCAAGCATACATGCAAGGATATTCTCTTCCCGATAACTTGCACTTATAACAAGATCAGCTTCTCCTATACCTTCAGACTTCAATGTTTCTTCATCTATAAGTTTTGTGTGTATTACCGTAATATCAGGGAATTCTTCTGCAGCTTTCTCACATAGGTTTATATCAGGCTCATAAACCTTTATCTGAAAACTATCCTGCTCAGATAGTTTTTTTAAAATTGCAAATCCTCTTCTGGATAATCCAAGGAAATGTATATTTTTAGCAGGTTCATTCTGGATTTTAAATTTTTCTATAAAGTTATCTAAATGTCTCTTCTCAAGTAGGATATAGATAATATCATCTTTTAACAGAACCTTTTTACCTGATGGTATATAAACTCTACCATCTCTTTCTATAAGGGCAATAGTAAATGGAATTTCTTCACGTATAGAGTTAAACTCAGAGATACTCCTATTAACAAATCCATCTTTATTGGAAACTTTATAACTAAAAACTAAAAACCTGCCTTGTTCAAATTCATTAAAAAATTCCATAAAGGGATATTTAATTACAGTTTCAATATTTTTTATGATTTCATTAAAAGCATTAACAATTTCTATATCAAGGAAATTTTCTATTTCTGATTTGGAAAGTATTTCCTCATCTATACGGACTAAGATTTTATCTTTTTTGAAAACAGCTTTTAACATAAGGGCTATAGAAAGATTAACAGCATCGTTGTTTGTAACAACTACAAACAGTTCATAATCCCGAAGATGTTCTATACAGCCTTCGCTAAAGGCATCACAGTTATAGGAAGCTACATCAAGCGTTCTCTGGATATCCTCTATTTTTTCTTTGTTTTTATCTATTATTGCAATATCATAGCCTTCCTGGGATAATTTCCGTGCAATATAGCTTCCAACTACTCCAGCACCAACAATACATATTTTCATATACGAATATCCGTAAATTTTAATCTAACAGATTTTTAAGGTAAATAGAATTGAGAATATTGTCAAGGGAATATGCCTCGCGAAAGCGAGGCACATAAAGATTTAATGACTGAGTATGAAATCAGCAAGAGCTTTTCTTTCTTCGTCAGAGAGGGCTTTTGTTATACTAATCTGCCCCTGCATTACTCCAAATTTAGCAGGGTCAACTAT
>JALWLQ010000179.1 GCA_027084095.1 Persephonella sp. | reverse complement strand
TCCACAGGTTTACAGCCTCCCTTATTCTTGGAAAGGAATATGAAGAGATAACCAAGGAAGAAAGACAGATGGCAAAAGCTATAAATTTTGGTCTTATTTATGGTATATCTCCAAAATCCCTTATGGAGTATGCAAAAAATAACTATGGAATAGATATAACCCTTAGAGAAGCTCAGAAATTCCACGAAAGATTTTTTGAGGTGTATTCTGGATTTAAAAAATGGCATGAAAAGGTAAAAGAAGAGCTTTCTAAAAAACACACTATTGTTGTTTATTCTCTGCTTGGCAGGAGAATGGTTGTAAATAGATTTACAGAGGCGGTTAATTTTCCGATACAGGCTACAGGTAGCGATATGCTAAAAATGGCAGTTGTATTTTTTGGAAAACTAAAGGACGGCCTTGATGCACATATAGTGAACCTCGTTCATGATGAGATTGTGGTTGATGTAAAAGAGGAAGATGCTCAGAAGGCAAAGGATGTTCTGTCAGAAAGTATGCTCCGTTCAGGGAAGATACTTCTTAAGAAAGTTCCTGTTGAGTTTGAGGCAGAAGCAGTGGAAAGCTGGGCTGAAAAGTAGTTTATTCTTTTTTCTTTTTAACATACTTTTCCAGTAATTTTAGCATTTCCTTTTTATTATTTATTCTGGCAACATCTATAGGAGTTATTCCGTCTTTATCTTTGATTAAAGGGTCTGCTCCATGCATCAGTAATAGCTGGACTATATCTTTATATCCGTAAAATACTGCCCAGTGAAGAGCTGTTCCTCCATTTTCATCCTGATAATTAAGATTGGCACCTTTTGCAATTGCCAGTCTTACCCTGTCAATATCTCCAAGCTGGGCTGCTGTTAAAAGCATATCATTCGGGTTAGAATTGTCTATCCTTTTGCAGCCTATAAAAAAGGTTGCACTTAAAACAATCAGTATCAGTAGAGATATAAACTTTCTCATCTTTCTCCTGAAGAGTATAATCTAATCTATAATTTACTTGCATAAAGCCACTGTAAAATATATGATAAAAAACATATTACCTTTAAAACTTCAAAATTAAAATTTAACTTATAATGAAAAGATTTATCTTACATATCTTAGTAATAGGTTTCTTATTTAATGTGTTCCATGACTTTGTTTTCTTCAAGGTGGATACATTTTTCAACGAAATACATTCAGAAAAGAAAGATACTCCCCTCAAAAAAAATTACTTTAACAACATACACAACGAGTTACACCATTCCTATATAAATCAGTTTAATCTGCCTTTTATCCCAGAAATTCCTACAGAAATCTCATATAAATTCTTTTATCAAAAACCTCATCTAAAACCATTTATATCAAAGATATTCAAACCACCAAAATCTCATGCTTAATTTTTCCTAAGGATTAGTCTGTCTTTTTTAAGAATTATAGGAGGTTTAAAATGCTTAGAATACTTAGTGTATTCCTATTATTTGCAACTTTTGCTATAGGGGAAACAATTGATGATATTATTCAACTGACGTTGAAAAATAACGGCTTTATAAAATCTGCCAGCTTTAAGTTAGACGCAGTAAAAGGAGAACTTAAAAAGGCAAAAGCTTTACCAAACCCAGAAATTTCAGTTGAACTTGGCAGACTGTACTCCCAGGCAGGAGACAACGGAATTAACATAACTACATTTGAAATATCGCAACCTTTAAGACTATGGGGAGATAGGAAATTTGAAATTCTCTCTGTCAAACAAAAAGAGAAAGCTTTCTCTTATATACTGGAAATAGAAAAAAATAAGGTTATCTCTGAAGTATATAAAAACTTTTATACCACCCTTGCCCTGAAAGAAAAGCTAAAAGTAAAAGAACAAGAAATTCAGAACCTTTCCCAGATGTATGAGTTTTTGAAAAAAAGTTATGAAGCAGGTGAAATAACTTCCCTGAATTTACTCAGAGTTGAAAAAGAACTGGAACTATCTAAAATTCAACTTGCCCAGTTAAAACAGGAATACCAAAACAGTCTGAATACCTTATCCTCTTTATCTGGAAAAAAAATAGAGGATATAGAAGGAAATTTATTTTCTCTGGAGGATATTAAATCCTTTAAAAAAGAGAACATCCCCAGATTAAAATATTTAGAATTTCTTATAAAAAGCATAGATTTTCAAATTAAAAGACAAAAAGCCTTAAGTAAACCACAAATAAAAGTAGGTTTAGTTATAAGCGAAGATGAGGTTGATTTAGGGAAATATGATGCTGGGATATCCATAACTTCCGAAATTCCTGTAATTTACAGACGACAGGGAGAAATAATAAAGCTTGTAAACAACAAAAAAGAATTACTCTTCCTGTTAAAACAGGAAAAGAATGTTTATAATTCCCAGATAGAAAATACCCTTTCCAGATTAGACCTTTTAAAAACCCAGATAACTAAACTTGAAAAGAATATATTACCCACTGTAAAGGAAGCACTCAAACTTGCAGAAGAAAGTTATAAATTACAGACAACTACATACCTGGATTACTCCAATGCCAGAAAGCAGTATTTTGAAACATTGCTTTACAAAATAGACCTTGCCAAACAGTACCATTTAGAAGTTTCAACCCTTATAAAAATAGGAGGTTCAAAATGAGAAATAAAGTGATAACTTTAGTCTTCTTACTTTTATTTTTCGGTACATATGCCCAGGAAAAAATAAAATTATCACCTGAAATGATTAAAGATATAGGGATAGCCACTATCTCTATAAAAAAGCAAACAATAACAATTGATAAAAGCTACCCTGGTATTGTTAAAGATGACCTTAATCTTTCACAGAAAGTTTACTCTCCTGTTGAAGGGATAGTATACAAACTCTTTGTTATAGAAGGGGATTTTGTCAAAAAAGGGCAAAAATTAGCAGAAATACAATCACCTCAGATTACTCAGCTTCAGGCAGAACTATATATGGCAAAGGTAGAGTTAGAGAATGCCAGAAAATTATATGAAAGGGAAAAAGAATTATACGAAAAAAAGGTAATTCCTTATTCCAGATACTTTTCTGCAAAAATTAAATATGAAAATTTACTTGGAAAAGTAAAAGCCCTGAAAAAGAGTTTGAAAGCATACGGAGAAGTTAAAGACGGAAAATTAATTTTAAGGTCAAACATAAATGGATTTGTTGCACGACAGAACGTTGTTATTGGGGAAAGCGTTGGACCTGATAAAGAGATTTACAAATTACATGAACATGATAAATTATGGGTTGTTGCTTTTATACCCTTAACAGATATCACCCTCTTTAAAAAAGGTCTTAAAGTAAAAGTCAAATCCCCATTAGGAACTACAGAAGGTATAGTCAAAATAATAGGACACCATATAGACCCAAAAACAAAGAGAAATCCTGTTAGGATTATCTCCTACAATCAGGACGATATACTAAAACCTCAAATGTATGTTGATGTTCTTCTTTCTTTAAAGCTTCCTCCTTCCCTTTATATACCTGCTTCAGCTGTAGTGTTCCACGGAAATGAAACGTACGCTTTCGTTTATGAAAACGGATATTTTTATCCTGTAAAAATACAGATAGGAAAAAGAGTTGGAAATTATTATCACCTTATCGCCGGCCTGAAAGAAGGAACAGAAGTTGTTTACAAAGGTACCTTACACTTAAAATCCAGATTTTTTGGGGAAGCAGAGGAAGAATAAAAGGAGGATGAAAAATGATATCAACAATACTTCATTATAGAATACTGGTTATTTTTGCAATAGTAGGGCTTTTAGGATATGGATATTATGCCTTTAAAACTATTCCAGTAGATACTTTTCCCGACCCTACCCCATTACAAGTGAATATATATACTGAAGCACCTGGCTACTCTGCTGAAGAAGTAGAAGCTCTCATTACAAAAAAAATAGAGACTGTAATGTCAGGGATTAAAGATGTAGAAAAAGTAAGAAGTGAAAGTATTCCAGGTTTATCTTATGTTTCTATATTTTTTAAAGACGGAACAGACATATACTTTGATAGAAGACTTGTTATGGAAAAACTTCCTGAAGCCCAAAGCCAACTACCTGAAGGAATTGTTCCTATAATGGGACCCAATACATCAGGTCTCGGAAATGTCCTCCTGTATGCTATTGTTGATGAAACAGGCAAATACTCATTAACCGATTTAAAAGTCCTTCAGGAATGGACTGTTAGACCAATTATTAAATCTATTCAGGGAGTTGAAGATATAGTTCAGTGGGGTCCAGAAAAGGCATTCCTTATAAAACCACTTATGGATAAGCTCCTTAAATACAGCATTACCTTAGGAGATTTATTTGAAGCAGTTGAAAAAAATGGAGGTCTGGCAGGAGGAGGATATACAAAAACACCTGAAGGAGACCTGGTTATAAGAAGTGTATCCAGTATAACCTCAATAGAACAGATAAAAAATATACCTGTCAAAGTAATAGATGGACAGGTTATAAAAATAAAAGATGTAGCCCGGGTAGAAGAAGGAGAAGTACCCCAGAGGAGAGGAGCATTTACCCTAAATGGTAAAGAAATCCAGGGGAATATAATTTTAAAAAGAATAGGGACTAATACCCAGGAATTAGTAGAAAAAATAAAAAAGGAAATAGACAGAATTAACAAAGAAGTTCTACCTCAAGGTGTAAAAATCAAACTTCTGTATGACCAGTCATATCTCACAAGTAAAGCCCTTTCAACTATTGAAAAAGCATTACTGGAAGGAATAATACTTGTTTCTATTGCTATGATTTTTTTCTTGGGAAATATTAGAGCTGCATTTCTTGTAATCCTTTCTATTCCTTTCACATTACTAATATCATTCATACTTATGAAACATTTTGGCATCACAGCAAATCTGATGTCCCTTGGCGGACTTGCCATCGGTCTGGGACTATTTGCCGATGCTACAGTTGTTGTTATTGAAAATATCTTTAGACATCTAAGTCATGGTTCAAGCAAAGATAAGCTTTCAAAACTGGAAATAATAAAACTATCTGTTCAGGAAATCACAAAACCCGTTGTTTTTGCAATTTTAATAATAATGGTAGTTTTCCTCCCTATATTCAGTTTTGAATCTGTAGAAGGAAAATATTTCAAACCCCTCGCTATAACAATAATATTTGCCCTTGCATCATCTTTATTCGTTGCCCTTGTAGCTATGCCAGTTCTGGCATACTTTGGGCTAAAACCAGGTAAAGAAACAACATTTATCATGGAAATTATACAGAAAGCCTATACAAAACTATTAAATACAGCAATGAAAATTGGTTGGACACTGGTAATAACCACAGTCATTTTATTTGCAGGAAGTCTATACCTGCTTACAAAGATAGGAACAGAATTCACACCTGAGCTGGACGAAGGAGCAGTTCTTATAGAGGTGTATCTGGACCCTAACATTTCCTTGGAAGAAGCAGAAAAAATAGCCCAATTTATAGAAAAAGAGGCAAAACAATTCCCTGAAGTTACAAATGCTTTTTCCACAATCGGTAGAGCAGAAAAAGGAGAAGTTCAGGATGTTAATTACATAGAAACATGGATACTGCTTAAACCTTACAAAGAATGGCAACAGTTTAAAAATAGAAAAGAGTTTGAAGAAGCCTTACGTGAAAAGCTAAAAGACTTACCTGTTGCAGGGCTAATTTTTACACAACCAATAGCAATGAGAGTAGAAGAGCTTCTCTCTGGTGTCAAAGCAACTGTTGCTGTAAAAATATTTGGGGATGATTTAAATAAAATAAATGAACTGGCTTATCAAATTGAGGAGATAGCAAAGAATACCAAAGGTTCAAAAGATGTGGAAACCGAAGCACAGACAGGAAAACTTCAACTTCAAATAATCCCTAAGTATCATGTTCTTTATAAATATGGTTTCAGTATTGAGGATATACTCTCCCTGGTTGGAAACTATATGGCCGGGGTTAAGGTTAACGAACTGAGAAAAGGTCTAATAAGTTTTCCAATCTTGGTAAAGCTTCCTGATAATGCTTTAAACGATATTGAGAAAATAAAAAACATTCCATTTTACAAAGATGATAATGGGGTCTTACTCCGCCTGGGAGATGTAGCAGATGTAAAAATAGTTCCAGGCTTCTTTAAAATACGACATGAAAATGGCCTTAGATATGCTCTTGTTCAGCTTAATATAGAAGGAAGAGACCTTGGTGGCTTTATAAAAGAGCTTAGAGAAAACATACATAAACAAGTTAAGTTTCCAGAAGGTTATTTTGTAAGATTTGCAGGACAATTTGAAAATCAAGAAAGAGCTATGAAAAGATTATCTATAGTAGTGCCTATCGCTATTTTACTTATATTCTTGCTCCTTTTCATCAATTACAACTCTATAAAAGACTCTCTTATAATTATGCTAAATGTTCCTTTTGCAACTATTGGGGGAATAGTGGCTCTATATATATCTGGATTTAACCTTTCTGTTCCTGCTGCAATAGGATTTATAGCTGTTTTCGGTATAGCAACTTTGAACGGAGTTGTTCTTGTATCTTATATAAGGCAGATGTTAGAAGAAGGTTTTGATATAGATAAAGCAATAGAAAAGGCAACCCGTTTAAGACTTAGACCTATTTTAATAACAGCCACAGCCGCGTCATTAGGTCTGGTACCCATATTATTTATGAACGATATAGGTTCAGAAATACAAAAACCTATCGCAGTAGTAGTTATAGGGGGAATTTTTACCTCCACATTTTTAACTCTGGTTTTATTACCAGTCGTTTACAAATACACAGCTCTACTGGGTAAAAAATAACTGATAAAAGGGGAGGGGGTATAGACTTTTTTACCAGATATATATAAATTATGAGGTTATGGAATTTGTAAAAGATGAAGGAATAGTTTTAAGGAAATCGCTGGCAGGGGACTACGATTTATCCATAACAGTTTATTTTCGCAAATATGGAAAGGAAAATATTTATATTCCCAAGGGGCAGATTTTAAAGTCCCCTTTTTTACATGCAACAGAGCCTTTTTCATGGTTTTACGGGGTATATTTCAAAAGAAAAGAAAAATTTTTTATAAAGGAGTTAGACCGCTCAAAAAGTCTTGGCCTTGAGATAGCTAATAATATAAACAAGCTGAAAACTGGATTTGAAATTCTTAATATTTTTAACAAATATGTGATTTTCCCAGACGAAAAAGTTTTTATACTGCTAAAAAAAAGTCTATACTATCTTACCACTGATATAGATACAGACCTTTTCCGTTTAAATTTTCTGGCCAAGCTGATTTATCTGTCTGGTATTTATCCGGAGCTTAACCAGTGTGTTAGATGTTCTACAAAAATAAATCAGTATAATTATGGCTTTTTATCTATAAATGAAGGTGGGGTAGTTTGCAAGAAATGCTCTAAAAAAAGGAGCAATATTACCTA
The DNA here is from genome assembly GCA_027084095.1 of Persephonella sp. GTDB lineage: Bacteria > Aquificota > Aquificia > Aquificales > Hydrogenothermaceae > Persephonella_A. Next base: position 3,148 of record JALWLQ010000179.1, on the reverse strand, counting down.
TCCAGATATACAAAATTTAAGACTTTTAAAGGAAATAAAATTTAAAAATCTAAACAAATTAAAACTCTTATACCCCTTAAAATTAGAAAATTTCCTTAAAGAGTATTTATCTAAAAATCTATAATTTTAAATATTTTGAACACCCTCTTCCAGTCTTATATCTTTAAGCCAGTTTTTATTCTCCAGATACCATTCAACAGTTCTTTTAAGTCCCTCATCTATATCTATTTCTGGTTTCCAACCAAGGAGTTGTTCTGCTTTTTCAATATCTGCCCAGGTTTCCTTCATATCAGCTTTATGGAATGGTTTATACTCTATTTTTGCTTTTTTACCAAGTAGATTTTCTATTTTTTCAATTATTGTTTTTAAGGATATAGGATTTTTACCACCACCCAGATTAATGATTTCGTATCCCATAGGCTTCATTGCCAGTATAGTTCCCTTTGCAATATCATCAACATAGGTAAAATCCCTTGCCTGTGAGCCATCTCCAAATAGCTTTATAGGAGTGCCTTCATCTATCCATTTAATAAATCTAAAAATGCTCATATCCGGTCTTCCGGCAGGACCATAAACAGTAAAATACCTGACTACAGTAATATCCATATCATAAAGATGATGATATGTATAAGCCATTACTTCTGCAGCTTTTTTGGAGGCTGCATAAGGAGAAATTGGAGTGTTTACAGGGAGAGTTTCTTTAAAGGGCATAGGTTGTCCTGCATAAAGGGAAGAAGTTGAAGCAAGCACCATCTTTTTAATACCTTTTTCTTTCATCATTTCAAGAAGATTTAATGTTCCCTGAGCATTAGTCTGGAGGTAAACATGGGGGTTTTCCATTGAATATCTGACCCCTGCCCTTGCAGCAAGGTTTAAAACAGCATCAAAATCAAAATTATCAAACAGAACCTTTAAAGCTCCTAAATTTTCTATATCAACCTCAAAAAATCTAAAATTTTCATACTTTTCAAGGTCTTTTTTTCTCCATTCCTTTAGACGAACATCATAGTAGTTGTTCATATTATCTATTCCAACAACATTAAAGCCACCTTCAAGTAAAAACTTTGCAGTTCTCCATCCTATAAATCCAGCTGCACCTGTTACAAGAATAGTCTGAGACATAAAACTCTCCTTAATCCAAAATTTAAAAGTTTAAAAATTATAACATCTTCTTAAACAATAAGAATTTAACAGCAACATTAACAACAAAATTAAGCTATAATTGAGAAAAAAAGAAAAGGAGAGCAACTTGGAAAGTCCAGTAAAGCCTCTTGATACACCACTTTCTTTTGAACTTTTTGGTATAAAGTTCAAAAATCCTGTCTGGACTGCTTCAGGATGTTTTTCCTATGGACTGGAAGTTGCAGAAAATCTCTACGATATAAGCAAATTAGGTGCTGTCGTTGTCAAAGGGCTTTCATATAGACCCCGTGAAGGAAATCCACCCCAGCGTATAGTGGAAACTCCCTGTGGAATGCTTAATTCTATAGGTCTTCAAAATCCGGGAGTTAAATATTTTGCAGAAAATATACTTCCTAAACTCAAAGAATACGATACTGTTATTATTGCAAATGTGTTTGGTGAGGATGAAGAAGAATACCTTAAAGTTGCGCAATTTCTGGACAAAACAGACGGGGTTCATGCATTAGAGCTTAATGTTTCCTGTCCCAATGTCAAAAAAGGTGGTATAGCCTTCGGCTCAGACCCAGAAACCCTTTATTCCCTTGTCCAAAAACTAAAAAATACCACTTCCAAACCTTTAATGGTAAAACTCAGCCCAAACATCACAGATATAACAGAAACTGCACAGGCATGTATTGAAGCTAAAGCTGATGGTCTTGTCCTGATAAATACACTGCTTGGAATGGCAATAGATGTTGAAAAAGAGGAACCTATCATAGCAATGAAAACAGGAGGCTTATCTGGTCCCGCTATACTACCGATTGCAGTTAGAATGATTTATCAGGTTTATGAAAAATTTGGGGCTTCTGTCCCTATAATAGGAGTAGGTGGAATAACCACTGCACAGGATGCCCTCCAGCATATACTTGCAGGTGCTGTTGCTGTTCAGATAGGAACGGCAAACTTTTATGACCCTTATGCACCATTGAAGGTAATTGATGGCCTTCAGCAGCATCTTAATAAAAAAGGATACTCCCATATCCTTGAGCTTACAGGAAAAGCACATAAATTAAAAATTAGATAAACAAAAAATGGAGGGCATGAGAGATGGAACAAATAAAACAATGGGACATTGAGCTGGAACTGGTCAAGACCAAAACAGGAGCACTTCTTTACAAGATTAATGTTGCGGATAATCACTTTTTCCTTGAGCAAAATCCTTTAAAAGACAGCAAATATGGGGTTGCCTACAGAAAGATTAAAGAAAAATATCCAGAATTCTATATGTTCTGGGAAATAAAAAACAACAAATATACAGGCAGACTTTTAACCGGAACATTCCTTGAAAAAGAAGATATCGACCGTTTTATAACAGATGTTCTCCAGAGCGAAGAATACAAGCAGTATGAGGATATAAAAGAAGAAATAGAAAAACAATAGGAGGTGTTAATGGCGGCAGTATTTCCCGAATTTACCATAAATGATGAAAACTTAGACCAGCAGAAAGAATTAGTTTTAAACCAGATAAAACAGAATAAAGAAAAACTGCAGCAGCTTTTAAAAATAGAAAACAAAACATACCAGAACTTTGTAAAACCATACCAGCTTATGCATGTAAAACTGGGGATTTTATTCTCCCCTATTTCCCATCTGAACTATGTTAAAAACTCTCCAAAAACCCAGGAAGTTTATACGGCACTATTACCTGTTATAACCGAATATTACACAGAACTGGGACAGAATGAGGAGCTTTACAAAGCCTTCAAAGAAATATATGAGAAAGAAAAGGACACACTTAATCAAGAGCAGAGAAAGGTTCTTGAGGATGCTATAAGAGATTTTGAGCTGTCTGGTGTAAATCTGGAAGGTGAAAAAAGGGAAAAAGTCAAACAGATAAACATCAAACTCTCCCAGCTGCAAAACCAGTTTGCCCAAAACCTTCTCAATGCCACCGACAGCTATGAGATGATTATTGAAGACTACGAAGATGTGAAAGAACTGCCAGAAACCGAGCTTAAAGCAGCAC
>JALWLQ010000178.1 GCA_027084095.1 Persephonella sp. | reverse complement strand
CTAAGCCCATATAAAACCCGTATCTGCCAAGTTCAAGGCTTCGCAGAGCTTTATGGATACTTTCTTTAAATGTTCTTCCTATGGCCATTACTTCGCCAACTGATTTCATCATTGTGGTAAGGGTTGGGTCTGTTTCAGGGAATTTTGCAAAATCAAATCTTGGGATTTTTGTTACAACATAGTCTATTGTTGGTTCAAAAGATGCAGGGGTTTCTTTTGTGATATCGTTAGGAAGCTCATCAAGGGTGTATCCTACAGCCAGCTTGGCAGCTATTTTTGCTATTGGGAAACCTGTTGCTTTTGAAGCAAGAGCAGATGAACGGGAAACCCTTGGGTTCATTTCTATTACATAAAACTGTCCTGTTTCTGGATTTTGAGAAAATTGAACATTAGAACCTCCTGTTTCAACCCCAATTTCTCTGATTACTGCAATAGAATAGTCTCTAAGCATCTGATATTCCTTGTCTGTAAGGGTCATAGCTGGAGCTATGGTAATACTATCCCCTGTATGGACACCCATAGGGTCAAGATTTTCTATTGAACAGATAATAACGCAGTTGTCATTTTTGTCCCGCATTACTTCCATCTCAAACTCTTTCCATCCAATTACAGACTCTTCAAGGAGGACTTCGTGGACAGGAGAAGCTTCAAGTCCGGCTTTTACTTTTGGATAAAATTCATCTATATTGTAGGCAATGGAACCTCCAGTTCCTCCCAGGGTAAATGAAGGTCTGATTATAACAGGAAATCCTATCCATTCTATTACTTCCATTGCTTCTGCTATAGATTTGACAACGGCACTTTTTGGCATCTGGAGGCCAATCTTTTCCATTGCAGCTTTAAATAAATCCCTATCCTCTGCCTTTTTAATTGCTTCATAGTTGGCACCTATCATCTGGACGTTGTATTTGTCCAGAATTCCTTTTTCATAAAGGTCAACAGCAAGGTTTAAGGCTGTCTGACCTCCCAGTGTTGGAAGCAGTGCGTCAGGTCTTTCCTTTTCTATTATTTTTTCTATAACAGGTGTTATAAGCGGTTCTATATAGGTCTTATCTGCGACTTCTGGGTCTGTCATTATTGTTGCAGGGTTAGAGTTGACAAGTATTACTTCGTATCCTTCTTCTTTTAGGGCTTTAGCACCCTGTGTTCCTGAGTAGTCAAATTCTGCTGCCTGACCAATAACAATGGGTCCTGAACCGATAAGGAGAATTCTGTTGATATCTGTTCTTTTTGGCATGAAGTTAACCCCACTAATCTGGAATTTTAAATATTTTACACCAAATACGGCTGTTAAACTTTAGTCTTGCATTATCAAATTTATCCCCTATATTAAACGGCAAAAAGAGATTTAAGGAGGATTTTAAAATGGAAGTCCTTGCATGGATGTCTAAAAAAAGAGAGGACGGGAAGGTTTTATGCACAGCTTGCAGTCAACGATGTGTTTTAGATAAAGGAGAGCTTGGAAAATGTGGTGTTAGAAAGGTGGGAGAAGATGGAAACCTATATTTAACAACTTACGGCCTTGCTGCAGCTTACAATGTTGACCCTATTGAAAAGAAACCTTTATTCCATTTCTTGCCGGGAACTCCTATTTTTTCAATAGGAACTGTTGGTTGCAATATGAGCTGTAAATTCTGTCAAAACTGGGAGATATCCCAGCATCCACAGACCCATAATGGTGAAGTATTTGGTGTTCAACTTATGCCTGAAACAATTGTGAATATCTGTAAAACAAATAATATCCCTTCTATTGCATACACATACAACGAACCTGTTGTTTTCTTTGAGTATGCATATGACACAATGAAACTGGCTAAAGAAAAAGGTCTAAAAAATGTATTTGTTTCCAGTGGATACGAAACAAAAGAGGCTTTAGATACCCTTGCACCCTACCTTGATGCGATGAACATAGACCTTAAAGCCTTTAATGATAAATTTTATAGAGAAATAGTTGGAGCAAGGTTAAAACCTGTCTTAAAAGCTATAGAACATGCGAAAGAGCTTGGTATCTGGATAGAACTGACAACGCTGCTTATTCCAGGATACAATGATGACGAAAAAGAATTGAAAGAAGCTGCAAAATGGATTGCATCACTGGATAAAAATATTCCATGGCATATTTCCAGATTTTTCCCTGCATACAAAATGAAAGATGTTCCACCTACCCCGATTGAAACACTTAAAAAGGCTTATGAAATAGGCAAAGAAGCAGGTCTAAACTATGTATATGTTGGAAACTTTGATGATGAGGATAGAGAATCAACCTACTGTCCATCCTGTGGGTTTAGGGTAATAGATAGAAGAGGACATATAGGCCAGTATGTTGTTAATCATCTGGAAGATGGAAAATGTCCAAAATGTGGAACTGAAATTGCAGGGGTATGGAAATAATAGTATTTAACTAAGAATTATTTGCAAAAACTCCGCAGGCAGTTTGTAATTATTATATCTAC
>JALWLQ010000177.1 GCA_027084095.1 Persephonella sp. | reverse complement strand
CAGAGGCAATCCACGGTGATTTAGGTATGATTTCCAGAGAGGATATAGTTCTTGCTATATCAAATAGCGGTGAAACCCCTGAACTTCTTGCAATTATTCCAACAATAAAAAGATGGGGAAATAAAATAATATCCATTACAAACAATCCAAAATCCACTCTGGCACAGGAAAGTGATATCCATCTGTTTTTAAATGTGGAAAAGGAAGCCTGCCCTTTAAATCTTGCCCCTACCTCATCCTCTACAGCCACACTGGCACTTGGAGATGCCCTTGCAGTTGCTTTGCTTGAGATGAGAGGCTTTACAGCAGAGGATTTTGCCCAGTTTCATCCAGGAGGTTCACTGGGTAAAAAACTTATGAAAGTAAAAGAAATCATGCACACAGGAGATAAACTACCTGTTGTTTCTCCTGATACATCTCTACAGGAAACTGTAATCATAATGTCGGAAAAAGGATTTGGAGCTGCCCTTGTAGCTGAAAATAATAAGCTAACTGGTATAATCACAGATGGAGATTTAAGAAGATTTATAAAAGCAGGTGGAAGTATTGATAAAAGCTATGCCAAAGATGCAATGACAGTATCTCCTAAGACAATCTCAGAGGATAGATTAGTGGTAGAAGCTTTAGAGCTTATGGAAAGATACAATATAACAGTTCTACCTGTTGTAAAAAACGGCTTTATTATTGGTTTAATTCATATGCATGATATACTTAAAAGCGGTGTTATTTAAGATTTAATAAATATGAAACAAACTCCCTGTCTATTTTAGGCAGTCTTATATTTTTCTGGGTTATGCAGTAAAACTTCCTTGTAAATTCAATTCCTTTAATCTTAACCTCTTTTAAGTGTGTTCCAAGAAGATTTTTGACAACCAATCTTGATACAAAAGAGAGATATTCAGAATTAGAAACAAATCTTGCTATGGCTTTGCTACTGCTGATTTCCATATCAGGTTTTAGCTTAATTCCTTTCTTTTCCAGTGTTTTCTCAACAATATTTCTTGTCCCTGAACCTGTTTCTCTAAAGATGAATTTGTATTTCTTCAGGTCTTCTATATCTATTTCATCTGGAATATCTGTATTTTGGGAAGCAATTAGAATTATCTCATCATTAAAAAACTCTATAATCTCATATTTATTTGAATGAACCTCATCTTCAAGAAGTCCAATATAAAAGGTTTTTGACAGAACTCCTTCCTCTATTTCCTTAGAATTTCCAACAAAAAGACTAACTTTTATGTCTGTTTTTCCCTTGAGAAATTCAGGGAGTATGTCAGGAAGCAAAAAATCACCTATTGTGGTGCTGGCACCAATTCTGAGGCTTCGCTGTAGGTTTTCCTTAAGGTCAGAAAGACCTTCTTCAAGCAGGTCGTAATCTTCCAGTATTTTTGAGATATATTTATAAAAAATCTCCCCTTCTTTTGTAAGAATAACCCCTTTCTTATCTCTTCTAAAAAGTGTAATTCCCAGATAATTTTCTATCTTTTTTATTTGCAATGTAACAGTAGGCTGGGATAAAAACAGCAGTTCTGCTGCTTTTGAAAAACTTTTTGTGTCTGCTACGGTCTTAAAAATTTTAAGTTTGTGATAATCAAGGACTTCCATAACTCACCTACAAAAAAACATTTATTAAAATAATGAAAATATCAAAATAAACGAATATTGTATGATTAAAATCAACTTCTGGATTGTTTAAATTTTTCGTGGGCTTGTTGAACTACCTGTTTTATTTTTTCTTCGGAAATCTGGCCTTTTTTACAATCATTACCCTTTTCAATAAAAGCAAGAAATTCTATATTTCCTTCAGGACCCCATGTTTCAGAAAAGTCTAAATCTTTAACACAATAACAGCTTTTCTCTAAACCATCTATAACTTTTCTAATGGCTTTCTGGTGTAGTTTTTCATCCTTTACAACGCCACCTTTAACCTCATTCTTTGATAATTCAAATTGTGGTTTTATAAGGATTATTCCCTCTGCTCTATCTTTTAAAAGTTCACATATATTGGGAAGTATTTTCAATATGGAAATAAAAGAAACATCAGAAACAACAAAATCAATCTTTTCAGGGATTTCCTTTTCTGTTAAATATCTGGCATTGGTTTTTTCAAGGGATATTACGGCAGGACTATTCTTTAGCTTTTCGTGGAGCTGGTTTGTTCCAACATCAACGGCATATATCTTTTTGGCTCCGTGTTGCAGAAGGCAGTCTGTGAAACCACCTGTTGAGGCACCAATATCAAGACAGATTTTATCTTTTATATCTGGTTTGAAAACATTTATTCCCTTTTCCAGTTTATATCCGCCTCTGGATACGTATTTTTCTTTTTCTTTTATGTATATATTGGCGTCTGTTTTTACCTTTGTTCCAGGTTTGTCAACCTTCTGATTATTAACAAAAACAACCCCAGCCATTATAAGCCGCTGAGCTTTTTCTCTACTCTCCACCAGTCCTTTTTCCACAAGAAGCTTATCTAATCTCTCTTTT
>JALWLQ010000176.1 GCA_027084095.1 Persephonella sp. | reverse complement strand
CCTATTTCCCTGAGAGTTTTAGGCTCTTCTCCGTGAAGACCAAACCTGTGAATAATAATATATCTTTCCCTTTCATTTAGATGGGAGAGTATATAATCTATCTCTTTTTCTATAGCCTCCTGAACAACATCCTCTTCAATATCTTTTGTGCTATGTTTTGATACAAGGTCAATAAAAAATGTCCCTTCTTCCATATCAACAGGGGTGTCAAGTGATACAGAATGTCTTTTGATAAGTAGATAGCTTTCTATTGTTTCTTCATCAACATCTAAATCCTCTTTTTCTTTTAAATAATTTTTTATCTCAGAGTATTTTGGCTCTCTATTTAATTTTTCTTTCAGCTCCAGATAGGCTGTATCTATTTTCATAGAAAGATTTTGTGTTTTCTGGGGAATTTTTATAACATCTTTCTGGTTTTGAATTGTTTGAAGTATAGACTGCTTTATCCACCAGATTGCATAGGATATAAATCTAACTCCTCTATCTGGGTCAAATCTTTTGGCAGCTTCTATCAGACCTATATTCCCAGCAGATATTAACTCCTGAAAGGGAATTCCGTATCCTGAGTAATTTTTGGCTACATTAACAACAAACCTGAGATTTGATTTTATGAGTTTTTCAAGAGCCTCTTTATCGCCCTTTTTTGCCCTGCGTGCTACTTCCTTTTCTTCCTCAGGGGTTAAAAGGGGGATTTTAGATATAGATTTTAAGTAATAAGTGATACCTTCTTCATAGGTAAACTTTCTCATATTCTAAATACTCCCCTTTTAATTGGTGCAGATTTTACTATATTCCTTTAGCACTAATCAACAAGTTTTTCTATTTTGAGATTGAAATTTAATTTCTTCCCTTGCCGGAACACTACTATATTAAGGGTTTCCCCTATCTTTCCTCTGAGCACCATATTTTTAAGTTCGGCAGAAGTTCTGATTTTTTTACCGTTAACTGAAAGGATAATATCTCCAGCTTTGATACCAGCCTTATATGCAGGGGAGTTTTTGAAAACTTTAATTACTTTTACACCATAATTAAGATGGAGTTTTTTCTTTTGATAATTGGAGAGTTTTTCGGTAATAACCCCTATCCATCCTCTCTGGACTTTTCCATAGGCTATAAGCTGATTTGCAATATCCATAACCATATCTATTGGTAGTGCAAAACCAAGTCCCTGACCGGCCTGTATTATAGCCGTATTCATACCAACGACCTTACAGTTAAGGTCTAATAATGGACCTCCTGAATCTCCAGGGTTTATCGCAGCATCTGTCTGTATGTAGTTTTCATAGGCGGAAATTCCAAGATTTCTATGGAGAGCAGAAACAATACCCAGTGTAAATGTAAGCCCCACGTTATAAGGACTTCCTGCAGATAAAACAAAATAACCCACTTTAAGTTTAGAAGGGTGTCCTATTTCTAAAGGTTTAATATCTGCTATTTTAGGGTCAATTTTTACTTTCAATACAGCTATATCACTTTCTGCATCTTTACCAACAATGATTGATTTTGTTTTATATCCGTTGTAAAACCTAACTGTTATCGTTTTGGCCTTTTCTATTACATGGTTATTTGTAACTATATATAAGAACTGGGAGTTCTTTTTTATTACAAAACCTGAACCAAGAGATTCATTTTCTATTGAAGGAATATCTTCATTAAATTTAAAGATTATAGGGGTTTCCTTTTCTGTTGATTTTGAGAGTATTGTAACTATTGAGGGAGTTGCCTTTTGTATAACATTTGATATTCTTTCCTGTAAGGTTTTTACAACATCTTCTTTTTGGACTTTCTCTTTCTTTACTATTTCTTTTTCAGGCTGACTTTCACAGGAGAATAGGAAAACAAGAGAGATTAATATTAAAAAATAATACACTTAACTCCCTCAGCTATTATATTATTTAAAAATATAATACTACAAGGATGTCATAATGGGTAATTTATCAAAATTTGAAACTCTAAAAAAGGATTTTTTAATTTCTCTTCCTGAAGAGAAATTAAAGCTTCTTGAAAAACTATCAGATTATTCCTCTTGCATTACAGACTTTATTTTTAGGCATACAGACCAGCTAAATTACATCTATTCCCAGCTTGATAAGCCACTACTTGGTAGAGAAGAGCTGGTAAAAGAAGCACTGGAAATAGCGAAAAATACAAATTTTAATCAACTTTCTGAAAAAATAACATTTTTTAAACTGAAGCATTTTTCCCGTATAGTAGCCAAAGACATTTACAAAAAACATGATTTGCTTGAACTGACAGAAGAATACTCATATCTGGCAGATGCCTGTCTGGAAGCTGCATACAAAACAGCCATTGAAAAAGTAAAAAGCAGATATGGAACTCCTATAGACCAGAACACAGGTAAAGAAGCTGAAGGAAGCGTAATTGCACTGGGTAAACATGGAGGTTTAGACCTTAATTACTACTCAGATATAGACATTATGTATATTTACTCTGAAGAAGGAAAAACAGATAAAGGTATATCAAACAG
>JALWLQ010000175.1 GCA_027084095.1 Persephonella sp. | reverse complement strand
GGTCTTCTATTACAGTTTCTACCTTCATGGCAGGTATAATATACTCCTTGAAATAAATTCAATCAATATCATTTTGATTTATAATTATCTAAAAAAATATATCTGGAGGACTTTTTTGAGACCTTTAAGTGCAAATGAGATTAGGGAAAGCTTTTTAAAATATTTTGAAGAAAAAGGACACACAAGGGTAAAATCTGCCTCCATTATACCTGAAACTGACCCTACCCTTCTGTTTGTAAATGCAGGGATGGTGCCTTTCAAAAATGTTTTCTTAGGTCTTGAAAAAAGACCATACAAAAGGGCTACATCCTGCCAGAAGGTTTTCAGGGTATCAGGGAAGCATAATGACCTTGATAATGTAGGTTATACCCCAAGACACCATACATTCTTTGAGATGCTGGGGAATTTCTCTTTTGGGGATTATTTTAAAAAAGAGGCAATAGAATTTGCATGGGAGTATCTTACAAAAGTCCTCCAGATGCCAGAAGAAAGATTGCAGGTTTCAGTTTTTGAAGAGGATGATGAAGCCTATGAAATATGGAACAAAGTTATAGGCCTTCCAGAAGAAAAAATACACAGATTGGGAGTTGAAGATAATTTCTGGTCAATGGGAGAAACAGGTCCCTGCGGTCCTTCCTCAGAAATATATTTTGATAAAGGGGAAGAATACGGAAATCCGCAGCTTGGAGCACCAGACGATAACAGATACCTTGAAATATGGAACCTTGTTTTTATGCAGTATAACAGGGACGAAACAGGAAAACTAACACCTCTTCCACACCCTAATATAGACACAGGAATGGGTCTTGAAAGGATAGCCTCTGTCCTGCAGGGTGTCTCCTCAAACTATGAAACAGACCTGTTTATGCCAATTATAAGATTTGCTGAAGATATAAGCGGGAAAGAGTACAAACCAGACCAGCCCCAATCCTCTGAAACTGTTGCAATGAGAGTTATTGCAGACCACCTGAGAGCTATAACATTCCTTATATCAGACGGGGTTTTCCCTGCAAATGAAGGAAGAGGATATGTCCTAAGGAGAATTCTCAGAAGGGCTCTCAGATACGGAAAAGAACTTGGAATAGAAAGACCTTTCCTTTTTGAAGGAATAGATGTTGTTATAGATATATTCAAAGAACCTTACCCAGAGCTAATAGGAAACAGAGGATTTATAAAAGGTATTGTAAAGGCAGAAGAGGAAAGATTTATAAAAACCCTCAGAAGAGGAATGGATATTCTGTATGAAATCATAGAAAAAGCCAAAAAAGAAGGCAGACATCACATAACAGGAAAAGAAGTGTTTATGCTTTATGATACTTACGGATTTCCTGTTGACCTTGTTGAAGATATAGCAAGAGATAACAACTTTGGGGTTGATATAGGAGAGTATTATAAACTCCTTGAAGAACAAAGGGAAAGGGCAAGGGCTTCATGGAAGTCTCAGGCAAAAGAGGTTAAAAAAGTTTACCTTGATGCTAAAAACAGCCTCCCAGAAAACCAGTTTGTAGGATACGAGAAGCTTGAAGTAGAAGATGCAAAAATACTTGAAATTATAAAAGATGAAAATTTTGTGGATACTCTCCACGAAGGAGAAACAGGAGAGGTTATCCTTGATATAACACCTTTTTATCCAGAAAAAGGTGGACAGGTTGGAGATAAAGGGGTTTTAGAAGGAGATGGATTTTTATTTGAGGTGTTAGATACCCAGACCCCAGTTGAAGGAATAATCGTCCACAAAGGAAAAGTCCTGTATGGAAACCTGAAAAAAGGCGAAACTGTTCACGCAAAGGTTGACAAGGAAAAAAGACAAGACACAATGAGACACCATACAGCAACACACCTGCTCCATGCAGCACTAAGAAATATCCTTGGCGACCATGTAAAACAGGCAGGTTCGCTGGTTCACCCTGATTATTTAAGATTTGATTTCACACATTTTGAGGCTTTATCAGATGAAGAAATCAAAAGGATTGAAGAGCTTGTAAATGAAGGGATTATGAAAAATGAGCCTGTTATATGCAAGGAAATGCCTATAGATGAAGCCCTAAAAGCTGGGGCTATAGCAATTTTTGAGGAAAAATATGGAGATATTGTCCGTGTTATATCAGCAGGAATATCAACAGAGCTTTGCGGCGGAACCCATGTATCAAGAACCGGAGACATAGGATACTTCAAAATCATATCTGAAAGTGCAGTAGCTTCAGGAACAAGGAGAATAGAAGCTGTAGCAGGTAGAAAAGCTGTAGAAAAAGCTATAAAAGAGCATTTCTTAATAAAAGATGTAATGAAATCCCTAACAGCCAAAGAAGACCAGATTATAGACAGGATAGAAAGTCTGAAACTGAAGGTAAAAGAGCTTGAAAGAGAGCTTGAAAATATAAAGAAAAAATCTATTGTAGACAGAATAACAGAGATACTGACAGTTATTGATAAAGGGGAATATAAAGCAGCTTACGGAAAGGTTGAAAATCTTGCACCAAACGAGCTTAGGGACTTAGCCGATGTGGCAAGAG
>JALWLQ010000174.1 GCA_027084095.1 Persephonella sp. | reverse complement strand
TTTTAACATCTGCGTTTGTGTTTACATAGGCAACAACCATAGCATCTGGATGCTCTTCTTTCAGTTTTTTGACACCTTCATAAGTTGCCATATCTGCCATCGGACAGCCGCTTTCAGGGTTAGGGTGAAGGACTTTTTTCTCTGGGTTCAGGATTTTTGCAGTTTCAGCCATAAATTTAACACCGGCAAAAACTATAATATCTGCATCTGTTTCCTGTGCTCTTCTTGCCAGTTCCAGAGAATCACCAACTATATCGGCTATATCCTGGATTTCTCCTCTCTGGTAGTAGTGGGCAAGTATTATCGCATTTTTCTCTTTTCTGAGCCTGTTTATTTTTTCTATTAACTGCTCCTGTCTGTTTTCTACTGCTGCTGCCATTGCTCCTCCTTCAAATCAAACATCGTTTGATTTTATTAAATGGTAATAAAATATATACAATATGTTTTTATTTTTCAATGAGGGAAGGAAAAATTTGATAAATAATATTAAATAATGAAAAAATTACTTAATTCCTAAAACAAATAAAACAGCTTCATCTAAAAGATTTAATTCCTCTTTTGACAAAGAAGCTATAGGGTTTCCTATAATTCTGCTTTTATCTATAGCTCTGATTTGTTCCACAACGGCATCGCTGTCTTTTTCAAGTTTTCCCCTTTTGGAAATTCTTACTCTTAATGGGAACCAGTTATCTTTTAAATCCGTTGATAAGGGAATAACTATTATTGTTGGAAGGTCTTTTAGATAATTAGATTGGTAAACAATTACAGGTCTAATTTTACTAAGTTCGGAACCTTTTGTAGGATTTAATTTTGCCAGGTATATATCACCCTTATTCAATAAAATCCTCGCTTAATTCTTCAAATTCTCTGATTTCTTTTAGATAGTTTTTATCTTTACTTAGCTGTTTTGCCAGTTTTTCCATTTTTTGATGGATTTTTTCTCTTTTTATCTTTTCTCCATACTCAATAACAGCTTCTCTAATAATCTGAGATTTTGGTTTCCCTAATTTTTTGCTAAGGTTTTCTAAATATTCAAAAAACTCTTCTCCTGTTTTTAAAGTAATTGTTTTCATCTTTTTCCTTAAAATTTTAAGTAATTTATTGATTAATATAAACCTTTATGTTTGCCAATGCAAGTTTATCAAAACATTCCTGCTTTTTTTAGAAGTTTGTATCTTATTGATTTTAGAGTTTTAAGGAGAATTTTGGTTTTTATTTTATCTCTATCAGAATTTAGCAAATAAAGGAGATTTTCTTTTTCTTCTTTGGATAGTTCCCTTAGCATTCTTAGGTAAAAAATTATTCTTCTTTTATCCAGTCCCCATAGGTCATAAAAATATGAAAGTTGCCTTAAATCCTGAAATAAAAGGGACATTGCTTTTTTTATATCAGATTTTGAGGGTGTATTTTCCAGTGCAAGCTTTACAGTTAGATATTCCTGAACGGTTTCTTTTAGATACTCTTTTAATCTTTTTATATTGTGCTGTTTTTGGTTCTCACAATCAATTTGAGGTTTTTCTTGAAGCAAAATTTCAAGCTGTTTAAGGCCTTTTTGATAGACTTCTTTTTGGAAAATAAAAATAGGAAAATTTTTGTATTCTCCTTCCCTATGATAATTATTGAAATCAAACCAGATTACATTCTTATTTCCAAAATAAACCATAAATTCAAAATCCCAGCAGCCAAAAACCTGACATGTGCAGGTTAATCCCTCTCCTATGTGTTTTAATTTTTCGCCACAGTGGTTGTTAAGTTCTAAAAAATAGTATTCTGCATAGTTTGGCAAAAATTCATCATAAGGGGTTGGAAAGGTTTCCCTGTCTAAAATGTTATTCTCCATATCATACTCATGGACATACTCTATTAGCTTTTTTCCGTTTAGATAAATATCAACCAGTCTTTGGAGTTCTTCTTCCGTAAACTCTCCTCTATCTATAACATCTGGAGAAATATACTTAAACTGAAAATCCTGAACATAGATTTTAGGTTTTTGATTTAAAATTTCCCACATTTTTTTTATTTTATCCTTTCCATAACCAGTCTTAATTTTTCTACAAATATCTGGTTTTCCTCTGGTTTTCCTATTGAAACCCTTAAGCAATCTTCCATATAAGGCAGGTGTGACATATTTCTAACAAGGACACCTTCCTGAATTAACATTGAATGAACGAGATTTCCATCAGGAACTTTTATTAAGAAAAAGTTTGCATCTGAAGGGTAAACTTTGATATTTTCTATTTTGGATATCTCTTTCATTAATTTTTCTCTTTCCTGCTTTATTATTTGAATTTGCTCTTTTATAACCTCTCTACCTTCTCTTAAAACTATTTTTCCTATTACCTGTGTAGGATATGTAATATTAAAAGGTGGTCTTACCCTGTCCAGTAATGAAGCAATTTCCTCATTTGCAATTAAAATCCCTAATCTTATACCTGCAAGACCTATTTTTGACATTGTTCTAAGAACAACAATATTCTCAGAAGATAGAGCTTCTTTAACAAAATCCTCTTTATCAGAAAAATCTATATAAGCCTCATCTACAGCAGTAAAAACATTTTGTTTAGCAACATATTTAATAAGCTCTTTATCAAAACTATTTCCTGTTGGATTATTAGGAGAAGCAAAAAAGGCAAGCACTGGAGAGTAAGACAACCCCTTGTCTATATTTTCTTTTTCAAGCTGGAAATTATCATCAAGGGGAAACTCAACTTTAGGCCTTGTTAATATATCAGCCGATACCTGATACATAGGAAATGTTGGAACAGGATACATAACAGGCTGTTTAATATCCCCAACCACAGTAACAAGCAGATGAATTAATTCATCTGAACCATTTCCAAGGACAAGATTTTCAGGTTTCACCCCATAAAAATCGGCTATTACTTCCTTTAATTCCTGTGAAGTTGGGTCAGGATATCTATTGAAAGGAATTTTTTTGACTTCACCACCTATTTTTTCTTTAAGCCATTCTGGAAGTTCAAACGGCATTTCATTTGAAGAAAGTTTTATTTTACACGGCGTTGTTTCTGTTTTGTAACTTTTGAAATTTTTTAGTCTGTCTAAAAACATCCTGTCCTCCATTATAAACTCATTCAGATATATTATAATCATTGAGATTTGCAAATAATATGTTTTAGAATTGAAGAAGACTTATTGGAGGAGGTTTGCCATGAAAAAGATATCATTAGCAATGGCAGGGCTTTTAATCAGTTATACAGCTTTTGGTGCTGCATATAAAATTCCTGAACAGTCAACAAGAGCTATGGCTACTGCAGCAGCCTATTTTGCAAGTGCAAACCATGCAGACGCTGCATATTACAATCCTGCAGCAATGAGCTGGCTTGAAAATAAAACCTTAACAGAACTGGGAATAAAATATATCTATTTGCCCAGAATAAATTTTGAAGGATATGCAAGAGACCAGATAACAAATGTCTTTTTTATATCTAATGCTAAAACTGTAAAAGAAGAATTTGTTATTCCATATTTTCACATGGTAATACCTTCTACAAACAACCTGAGATTTGGATTTTCTTTTACAACTCCATTTGGATTATCAAAAAGATGGTCTTCAGACTTACAAAAACAAACAGCAGAAGAATTTACACTAAAAGTATTTGAATTTGATACAACCGCGGCATATAAAGTAAATCACGCTCTTTCTCTGGGAGCAGGTTTAAGAACAGTTTATGCTTCTGGAAAGATAAAAGCTGTTAGAGAACCTGGTTATCGCCTTCGCCTTAGTGGAGAAAGTGGACTTACATTCGGATATCTAATATCTGCTGCACTTAACTTTGAAAAAGTAAAAATTGCAACTATTTATAAATCTGAAATAAAGCCTAAAATAGATGGTCAGGCTACAGGGAATGTTTTAATCCCAGAGCCTATTCCAACGGTATATCCTATTTCCTCTGAAGGTAGCGTAAAAGTTGTACTACCTGCAGAATGGAGACTTGGAATTTCTTACACTCCAATACCATCAACAACATTTGACCTTACATATGAAATAACCTTCTGGGGAAGATATAAAAAATTAGATTTTAATTTTGATGACCCTGTTGCAGAAGCGACTTTAGGTCAACCTAAAGATAAATACTGGCATGATAGCAAAACAATAAGATTAGGTGTTCAGCATAAATTTAACGAGAAATTCACAGGAATGGCAGGTATAGCTTATGATGAAACACCCATCCCTCAAAAAACATTAGGTTTTGAGCTACCTGATGCAAACGGTTGGATATTCTCTCTGGGTGGTTTATGGACACCAACAAATAATCTTGAGGTAGGACTGGCATATCTTTATGTAACGAAGATTGATAGAAACGTCTATAACGAAAACATAGAAGGAAAATTCTCTGATATGACTGCCCATCTGGTAAATTTATCAATAGGATATAAATTTTAGGAGTTAGAGATGGAGAGAACATATCCCTTTCAGAACTTCTATCAGCTAATAGAAAAAAATGCAAAAAAATATGGAAAAAAGCCTGCCATATTTGAGGACAACCTGAAAATCACTCATTCACAGCTTAAGCATTATGTTGATTCATTTGCCAGATATCTGGAATTATCCGCCGGTATTCAAAAAGGCGACCATGTTGCAATATTAATGCAAAACTCAAAGGAGTTTATAATTGCTTTACTTGCTATTACCAAATTAGGTGCGGTTGCAATACCGGTAAATACATTTCTAAAAAAGAATGAAATTGAATACATACTTGACCATAGCGACTCAAAACTACTGATAACACAGGAGAAATTCCAGAAAGAGCTGACAGATATCTTCCAGAATACTAAAGTTCAAAAAATAATCTGGGCAGGAGAGTACAAAAATTTTGACCAGAAAAATCTTCCCTTTGATGAAGGACTTTCAATGGAAGATTATGAGCATATACAGCCACAGGGAAATCTTGATGATGTCGCCATAATGGTTTATACCTCAGGAACAACAGGGAAGCCAAAAGGTGTAATGCTAACCTACAAAAATATATTTTCAAACCTTATAAATGTAGAAGAGCTCTTTAAACTCTCCCATAAAGACAGATTTATAGTCTACCTTCCTATGTTCCACACCTTCACATTGACAGCAACTGTTTTGCTGCCGCTTTATGTTGGGTCAGCTATCGTCGTTATAAAATCTATACTTCCATTTTCAAATATTTTGAAGCAAACTCTCCTGAAGAGAGTTACCATTTTTATGGGAGTTCCAGAAGTTTATAATGCTTTATCAAAGGCCAAACTCCCATGGTATTTCATGTGGTTTAACAAACTCAGAGTTTTCGTATCAGGAGCAGCTCCATTACCTGAAGCAACTCTGAAAAGAATGAGAGAAAAGTTCCCTAAAGTCCCATTATTAGAAGGATATGGCCTATCAGAAGCTTCACCGGTAGTATCAATAAACAGACTGGAAAAACAAAAACCCCTTTCTGTAGGACCTCCCCTGCCTGACTATCAGGTGAAGATTGTAGATGACGAACTTATGGAGCTTCCTGTAGGAGAGATAGGAGAAATCATAGTAAAAGGCGACAACGTAATGAAAGGGTATTATAAAGACCTTACAGCAACAGAAGAAACAGTGATAAACGGCTGGTTACTCACAGGAGACTTAGGTTATGTAGATGAAGAAGGATATATATATATTGTTGATAGGAAAAAAGACCTGATAATTTCAAAAGGTATCAATATTTATCCCCGTGAAATAGAAGAAGCCCTAATGTCCCACCCTGAGATTGAGGAAGCCGCCGTAGTAGGCAAAAAAGACGAAACACAGGGTGAAATTCCTGTTGCATTTATTAAATTAGTAGAAGGTTCAAATCTCACAGAAAAAGAAATCAGAAACTACCTGAAAGATAAGTTAGCCAATTATAAAATCCCAAAACTGTTTTACTTTGTGGAAGATATGCCAAGAAATGCCACAGGTAAAATACTCAAAAGAGTTCTGAGGGAAAAAGTAAATAAAGGCGAATTCGATTAATTTTTTCCTCTAAATAATACGAAAAAGTAAAAAATAACTGTTTCAGGGTATAAAAATGTCAGGAGCTTATATTGATAGGATAAATGTTTATGGATTTAAATCCTATGGAAACCGCAGGCTATCTATTCCTGTAGGTAATGGCTTTGTTGGAATAGTTGGGCCCAACGGTTCAGGTAAAAGTAATATAGGAGATGCCATTGTTTTTGCCCTTGGTCTTGCTACTGCAAAATCAATGAGAGCCCTGAAACTATCTGACCTGATTTTTTCATCAAGAGGAAAATCAGCCGAATATGCAGAAGTTGAAGTGATTTTCAAAAATGAAGGAGCATTCCCTTTAAATGATGAAGAAGTATCAATTTACAGAAAAGTAGAACACAACGGAAAATCAACATATAAAATAAATGGCAGACCTGCCAAACAATACGAAGTAGAGGAGCTCCTCTCCTATGCCGGAATACCAAAGCAGGGCTACAACATTGTTACTCAGGGAGATATATTCAAATTTATCAAAATGACCCCTTCAGAAAGAAGAGACCTCCTTAGCGAGATAGCAGGTATCACAGAATACGAAGAAAGAAAAGAAAAAGCCCTGAAAGACCTTGAAGAAACAGAAGAAAAAATCTCATCTGCAAAACTTATTTTAAAAGAAGTCAAATCAAACCTTAAAAGACTTGAAGAAGAGAGGGAAAACGCACTTCTTGCCTCTCAGTTAGAGGAAAAAATCAAAGAGATACAGGAAAAAATAAAAGGAGTAAAGCTATATTTTCTCTTAACAGAGCAGGAGAAGGCTTTACAGGAGTTAGAAAAAGTAGAAAATAGAATAAACCAGTTATATCTGGATAAAGAAAGCTCCATAGAAAAACAAAAAGAAAAGATATCCCAGATTAAAGAACTGGAAAATAAACTAAATGAATTACAAAAATCACTTTTACCGGTTAAAGAAAAAGAAGGAGCAATTACATCACAAATAAGACACCTTAACGAAAAGAAATCAGAGATAGAAGAGCAACTTCAGGAGCTTCAGGAACTTCTAAAAGAACTGGCCAAGGAAAAGGAAGAAAAAGTAAAAGAAGTAATCCAGCTTGAAGAAGAAATAAAAAATCTAAAAAGAAAACTCCCAGAAATAAAAAGAGAACTTGAGGAAGCAGAAAAAGAGTTAGAAGAAAAAAATAAAAAACTAAAAGAGATTGAGATAGGTGGTTCAAAAGCAAAACTTGACCTTGGACAGATAGAAAAGGAAGAAAAAGAGCTTAAAGAAAAACAGGGATATCTCCACAAAGAAAAACTCCATCTTGAAATGGAATTAACAAGACTACAGGAAAAAATAGAAAGTTACAGACAGGAAATAGAACAACTTACAGAGGAATTAGAAGGCCTGAGAAAATCAAAAGGAAATATAAAAAACTTTGTGGATACACAGGAAAGAAAAATAAGAGGTCTGCAAAGTGAACTCCAGAGATTAAAAATCAGAAAAGAAACCCTTACAAAAAAACTAAAAGAAAACAGGGAAAAAATAGAACAAAACTTCCAGAGGCTTGCCCAGATTTTAGCCCAGCTTTCCCAGATTAGAGAAGATAAAGTAATGACACTAATCAGAGATGTAAAAGGTGTTTACGGACAGGTTGCAGACCTGATAGGGGTAAAAGACCCAGAGCTAACAACAGCTATAGAAGCGGCAGCCGGTGGAAGATTAAAAAATATTGTTGTTGAAGATGACAGGGTTGCAGAAGAATGCATAAGAATACTAAAGCAAAACAAAGCAGGAAAAGCAACATTTATACCCTTAAATAGAATTAGAGTTCAGCAAGCTACAAAGCCACCATTAATGAGAGGTGTTATCGGACTTGCAGCAGATTTTGTTGAGTATAGCAAAGATATAGAAAAAGCTATTAAATACGTTTTTGGTGAAACAGTCATAGTAGAAAACTTTGATGCTGCCAGAACACTGGGAATTGGAACATTCAGAATGGTAACCCTTGAAGGTGATATTTTTGAAAAAAGCGGAACAATTACAGGTGGAGCAGACAAACACAAAGGAGCTTCTCTGGGTAGAGGGACACTGGAACAGGAAAAAATCAGACTGGAAAAAGAAGATGACAGACTGAAAAAAGAAGAAGAAATGATGGAAGAGGAGCTGAAAAAAATAGACCAGAAAATAGCTTTAACAGAAAAAGAGTTATACCAGCTCCAGACAGAAAGCCAGAATGTTCTTGAAAGAAACAGAGAAATAGAAGAAAAAATCCAGCAAAATGTTTCCCGAATAAATATCCTTGAAGAAGAAATAATGAACCTGAAGAAAAAACAGCTTGATATAGAAAATAAATTAGATGTTGCCAACAGGCATCTTGCAGAGGTAGAAAGACAAATTCAGACTGTTGAAGGAAGAAAAAAAGAAATCTTAGAAAAAATGGAAAGTGAAGGACTTCATAAACTTAGAAAAGAATGGGAAGAAGCAACCCAAAAGGTTTATTCACTAAGAGAAAAGAAGAATGAACTTGAAAATCAGATTGAAAAATTAACAGACAGACTGGAAAACAGCCTGAAGGTAAGAATATTCCAGATTGAAAATGAGAAACTCAAAACAGAGGACAGCATAAAACTTAAACAAAAACAGATTGAAGAGATAAAATCCCAGATAGAACAGCTTAGTAATGAGCTGTCTAATCTGTGGAAAGGCCTGAAAGAAAAAGAAAAAGAAAGGGATACTCTCCTTGAGAAGATAGAAACCCTCAAAGAAGAGCTTAAAATCCTCAGATATGAGGAAGAAAATATAAACAAAGAAATCACATATCTGCTGGAAGACAAAGGAAAATATGAACAAAAGGTTGAAGACCTGAAAGAAGAATTAATGCTCCTGAAAGAAGAGTATGACGGAGAAGCAATAGAAGGAGATTTAAAACAACTGGAAAAAGAGCTTAGAGAGTATCAGGAAAAGAGACAACAGATTGGTGCAGTCAACCAGAAAGCACTGGAAGATTACGAAGAAATAAAAGAAAGATACGAAGACCTTAGCCAGAAATTAAAAGTTCTTATAGACGAGAAAAAATCAATAGAAGAACTTATTGAAAACCTTGAGCAAAAGAAAATACAGGCATTTATGGAAGTATATGAAGCAGTTAATAAAAATCTTGGAAAAATATTCAAAAGATTATCCCCTGGTGGAAAGGCTTACCTTGAAATAGAAAATGAAGAAGACCCACTTTCAGGTGGGATACTCCTGAAAGCAAGACCAAGAGGAAAAGATGTCAAAAGACTGGAAATCATGTCAGGTGGGGAAAAAACATTAACAGCACTTGCATTCCTGTTTGCAGTTCAGCAGTATAGACCTGCCCCATTTTATTACTTTGATGAGGTTGATGCCCACCTTGATGATGCAAATGCCAGAAAAATAGCAGAGCTGATGAAAGAACTATCTCAGGAAGCCCAGTTTATAGTAGTTACCCTCAGAGATACAATGGCATCTTATGCAGATAGATTACTTGGAGTATCTGCAAGAGAAGGAATATCAAATGTATACAGCCTTGAACTTGCAGAAGTATTATAAGAAAGGGAGGGAATTATGGAACTAAAAATTTTAATCACAGGTGCATTTGCCGCAGGAAAAACACAATTTATAAATACGCTTACTGGGGATGCTGTTAAAACAGAAGTCCAGCTATCCCAGAAAACAGAAAAACTGCAGAAAGATAAAACCACCGTTGCAATGGATTACGGAAAAATTGAGATAAACGGCACAAAAATACATCTTTTTGGAACACCTGGACAGGATAGATTTGATTTTATGCTTGAGATTTTAAGCCAGCATAAAGACGGTGCTGTAATTATTTTAGATAGCACCAATCCTGAAAGTATTCTTCAAACAAGAAAATTTATTGATTTTATCAAAAAGACAGGAAAACCTTTTATAGTTGCATGCAATAAGCAAGACTTAGAAAATAGCCTATCCACAGAAAAAATAGCACAAATACTTGGATTACCACCAGGTATTGTTAAGCCTTTAGTTGCAAAGGATAAAAATACTTGCCTTAAGCTATTAACAGAATTCTATGGTCTCTTGAGTTATAACAAAAAAGTGGCATAGGAATATTCTTATTTGAGTAAAAAATAAGAACATACTCCTGAGAATACTGGTATAAGGAGATTATCATCCAGAAACCATTTATTTGAATTTGAAAAGTTTTCCACCAGAGCTATAAAAATAGAGATTATAACTGCGTAATTTATGGGAATAATTAAAGTTAAAGCCATAGCATTTAATACCACTCCACCCAGTGTTCCTTCCAGACTTTTACCCCACGGAAATTTATGTTTTCCAAAAAGCAGACCAAAAATTGTGGCAAAACCATCATAAACAGCAGTGGATATAATACTTATCTGGAGTATTTTTTCATCAAAGATTAAGGAAGATATCAGCATACCAATTGCCAGAGAAAAAGCCTGTCTGGCAGGCATTTTTAGGTTTTTATCTCTTTCAACCCATTTGATTATCTGCCAGAACCAGAGGGTAAATCTGTTTTTTATTTTGAAATAAGAAATAGGAAAAATCACGACCAGCATAAAAGTCATTAAAATAGCAATAGAGAACCTCCCCCATAGATAAAGGGGAACAAGCAAAAGCAGTATTGATACGATATGAAAGATTTTTCTGCTTATTTCCAGTCTTAAATTTCTCATATTTTTCCCCTGAATATATATGCTAATATTTTTATGGAATTTTTTTAAGGAGGACAGATTTGGAAGATATAAAACTGATTGCTCCTTCTATTTTGTCTGCAGATTTTGCAAGGCTTG
>JALWLQ010000173.1 GCA_027084095.1 Persephonella sp. | reverse complement strand
TAGTTTGTTATATACCCTATAAAAGCTCCTAAAATTGGTGGTATTAATAACTGAACTAATTCATCCATTATGGTTTCTTTAGTTGTTTTTTTCTAATTCTTATTGCATCCGGTGTAACTTCAATTAGTTCATCTTCATTAATCCATTCCATAGCCCTTTCAAAATCCATTACTTTATGGGGAGTGACTTTTATATTCTCATCATTGGCAGCCGCTCGAACGTTTGTAAGTTTTTTCTCCCTTGTGATATTTACCCAAAGGTCATTGTCCCTGTTGTGCTCCCCTACCACCATCCCTTCATAAACTTCTGTTCCCGGAGGAATAAAGAATATTCCTCTATCCTGCAATGAGTATATTGCATACGGGGTCGCTACCCCTTTTCTATCAGCAACAAGGGCACCATTTTGCCTTATTCTTATATCACCAGACCATGGCTGCCAGCTGTCAAATATTGTGTTTATTATTCCTTCCCCTTTGGTATCTGTTTTGAACTCTGACCTATAACCGATTAATCCTCTTGAAGGGATAAGAAACTCCAGCCTTACTCTACCACTGCCGTGATTTATCATATTTATCATTTTCCCTTTTCTTGAACCAAGTTTTTCAGTAACAGTGCCTATAAATTCCTCCGGTATATCAATCAAAACTCTTTCCACAGGCTCAAGTTTAACCCCATTTTCCTCTTTTATGATTACTTCCGGTTTTGATACCTGAAATTCATATCCTTCTCTACGCATCATTTCTGCAAGGATTGCCAGCTGAAGCTCCCCTCTACCTTTTACCAGAAAAGCTTCTGGATTGTCTGTATCCTCAACTCTAAGAGCAACATTTGTAAGGGTTTCTTTGTATAACCTTTCCCTTAAATGTCTTGAGGTTAAGAATTTACCGCTTCTACCTGCAAATGGAGAGTCATTCACAGAAAAAATCATAGATATTGTTGGTTCTTCTACTGTGATAGGTGGAAGTGCTTCTGGATTTTCTGCATCGGCTATTGTATCGCCTATCTGGATATCATCAAGACCAGCTATTGCAATAATATCTCCGGCTTTTGCTTCTCTTGTTTCTACCCTTTTTAAACCTTCGTAGGTGTATATATTACGGACTATTCCCTTTACTACTCTGCCATCAGGTTTTACTACAGAAACTTGCTGGTTGACCTTTACACTGCCATTAAAAACCCTACCTATCGCCAGTCTTCCAACATAGTTGTCATAATCAAGGGATGTGATTAAAAACTGGAATTTTTTCTCAGGGTCGTATTCTGGGGGTGGCATATAGTTTATGATTTCCTCAAATAAAGGTCTTAAATCTTTACTATCATCATCAAGCTCTTTTTTGGCAATGCCTTCCTTACCTATTGCATAAATAATTGGAAAATCCAGCTGCTCTTCTGTTGCATCTAAATCTATAAATAAGTCGTATATCTCATCAATAACCTGATTTATACGGCTATCGGGTCTGTCAATTTTGTTTATAACAACAAGAGGTGTTAACCCTGCCTCAAGGGCTTTTTGCAGAACAAATCTTGTTTGGGGCATTGGGCCTTCTGCTGCATCAACAAGGAGAATAACACCATCAACCATTTTTAATGTTCTTTCAACTTCTCCGCCAAAATCAGCGTGTCCCGGTGTGTCAACAATATTTATTTTTATACCTTTGTAATAAATAGCCGTGTTTTTGGCCATTATTGTGATGCCCCTTTCCCTTTCCAAATCAATGTTATCCATTATTCTTTCTTCAACTTCTTCATTTTCTCTAAATGTTCCGCTTTGTTTTAAAAGGGCATCAACAAGGGTAGTCTTCCCATGGTCAACATGGGCAATAATCGCAATATTTCTGATATCTTCTCTAATAGCCTTTTGTGTCTGTTTCAAATTTGTTTCTCCTTAAATTTGATATTGTTTAAAAACCCATATATATTATAAACTTTGGCAAATTATGCAAAGGGAGGTATTATGATAACAAAAATTGGCAGTCAGGCTCCTTACTTTGAGTTTTTAGACGGAATAAAAGGGAAAAATCTTTATGACCTGAAACAAAAATATCATATTGTTATATATAAAGCTGAGGATGACCAGCTTGAACAGTATGAAGACGAGTTTGAAAGGGCAAATGTAAAACTGATTGATTATGTCCAGATAACAACAAAGGATTTTGCAAAACATTTCGGACTTGATGAAAACAAGGATTTATTCATCCTGATTGACCAGTATGGTGTGGTTCAATATGTAAGCGACAAAGTTCCTTCCTTTGAAGAAATAATGAACCTGATATCCTTTGCAGAAGATGAAGGATGCTGTGCCCTCTAATAACTTTCAAATACTAAAAAAATATATAGACAAAGCCCCTGAAGAACCGGGGGTTTATCTGTTTAAAGATAACTCCGGTAAGCATATTTATATAGGCAAGGCAAAAAATCTAAAATCCCGCCTAAAAGGACACTGGCAGAATTTAAAATTAGACCCGAAAGAAAGAAGAATTTTTGAGGAAAGCTCCAAAATAGAATGGATAATCACAAAATCAGATTATGAGGCTT
>JALWLQ010000172.1 GCA_027084095.1 Persephonella sp. | reverse complement strand
CTGGCATAGTTATTTATGATTTCTATTGTCTTTTCCCTATAACCTTTTACAGGTGGTTTAAATCCAGTGCCAAAAATAGCATCAACCACTATATCAGCAGACTTTATTGCATTTCTGAGTTTTCCTAATTTATCTTTTCCTATAAGACTAACCTGACCGCCGAAGGTTTCAAATATCTCCAGATTTTTTCTGTTGTCTTCTGATAATTTCTTGGTAGTATCTGAAAGTATAAAAACTTTTACATCTTTACCAGCAAGGAGCAGATAACGGGCTATTACAAGCCCATCTCCACCATTATTCCCACTTCCTGCAACAACAACAGCAGAGTTGAAATCCTTTTTTTCAAGGATTATTTGGGCTGCCGTTCTACCGGCATTCTCCATTAAAACAAGTGATGGAATTCCGGTCAGCTTTATTGTGTTTTCGTCTGCAAAAGCCATTTCGCTGGCTTTTAATAACTTCATTCCTGAATATGCTCCTTCACAAATTCATAGAGAGCTTCCACTGCTTCAATAATATCTCCATACATATCATAATCATAACATATAGAAACACTACAACCATCTGACATGGAGATTTCTTCCAGCTCTATGATTTGCTCTATCCAGTCTGGAAATTTTACGGTAGTTTTTTGTTCTATTAACTCAATCAGATTTTTGATTGAACCTACCTTTTCAACCTCAAGACCATAGCTTATGCCAAGTGCTTTTAGCAGTGCTCTTGTGGCATTTTGAAGATGAAAAAAAACAAGTCCATCATCACAAAAATCAATTTCCAAGAGTTCGTGGGCTTCATTTAATTCCTTTTCTCCTGTTTTAAAAAGCTCCTCCCTCATAGCTGGAACCTCAAATCTGACAGATTTTTTAATGTATTATCAAAAGGATAAAATCCAAGCAGCCTTAAAATCAAGGTATATGTTCCCTCTTCTCCAATAATATTGAATATGTCCTGATGGGAAGCCTTTACTGTGTAAAGGTCTGCAATATATTTGTATGGATTTTGCTGGGAAATATTATCAAGTGTTTTACTAAATAAATGATAGAAAAATTCTCCCTCATTTGATTTTATTAAAGCCAGCCAGCCTATAAGCTCATCTTCGGAAATCTGTTTCGTGAAATATTTTGCAAACAGTTCTTTTAAGCGGTTGTCATCGTTATTTTCTTTTGAGGTTTCAAGGAATTCTTCATATCTTTGTGTAAAGTATAAATAATCTGCTTTAAAGTTGTTGTCCTCTCCGTAATAGATATTTATAGGCTTGTCCAGAGTTTTTTTATTTAAATAGCCTTTTGAAATATACGGATATCTGAATAGCTTTTTAAGAAATAGCTTCATACTTCCTACAAACTCACCTGTACTGAAACCTTCATCTTGAGCCTGTCTGAACAGCTCAAACAGGTAGTATATGATATCATCCCCGTTGTAATATCTAACCAGTAAAACAGGATTAACATTTTCTATTCCAAGAAGCCAGAATATTGATTCTATTTTTTCAAATGTATCAACATCCTGCCGACGCAGGCTTTCCTCAAAAACATTTTTCTGAGTTTCATAATCCCTTATTGCAACCAATCTATTTTCAATTCCAGCCTCCTCGTAATAAGAAACCGTTAACAGATACAAAAATTCATCTTTATCTTCAATCTGTTTTTTAACAAAATGCTTGATTTTTACAAACATTTTTGAAAATTCTGCTGTGTAGAAACTACCTTTGAATTGCTGTTTTTCTCCTGAAAATATCTCATAAAGAGAAGCAAAAACAGAAACTATTCCAAATAAAACAATATTTCTATCTACTGAAAGCTTTCCATCTTTTTGAATAATAACCTTCTCAAAAGGTATTATCTCTTCATATAAAACTTTATCAAACAGATTAAGAATTAAAAAATTAAGCTGGGCAAGTTCAAGGGAAACTCCCTCCCTTACAATCTCGTCATCGGGATATAACTCCAAAACAAGTTCATGTTTTTTTGTGGCATCCAATTCCTCAATTTTTTGCATCAGTTCAGGCAGTAGATTAAAGTCAATAATTATTCCGTGTTTTTTTACAAGTGGCGTTCCCTGATAAAAGAATATTAACGGTGCTGGAGTTGGATGTAATTCGCTAAGGGCATCGGTAAACAGCATAAATATTATTTTTTCTGGGGTGTCGTCTTCAGGGTTAAGCTCAAGTTTATCAAATATATTAATAACTGCCTGACGGATTTCCCATTTATTAAATTTTTTGTGCTTAAATTCCTGATTTACGAACCTGACTACTGACTTTCTTTCTTCAAAAAAGCGATTGCTATCTGAAATAAGTTCCTCAATGGAAGAAAATTTGGAAGCTTTTCCTTTTATAAAATGTGTAGAGTTTTCTACAGCCAAATTGATTTTTTCTGGGTCTTTTATATGCTTTTGTATTATTTCCATTTTACTCCTACTGAGACATTAAATATTTAAGTCCTATAAATACCACCCTGTAAACAAAAAACATAACTACTGTAAAAAATCCTATATTTAGCGCAATAAGGAATAATGCAAAATTAGACCTTCTTTCTTCAGGTGGTTTTTGGTTATTT
>JALWLQ010000171.1 GCA_027084095.1 Persephonella sp. | reverse complement strand
TCAGGATTGAATTTGATATAAATAGACTTATATTTTTTATGTAAAAAATCATAAAACAAAGGAGGGCGAGCCATGAATTTCGAAAAGTATGTCCAAAAAGGAAATGAGTTTTTAAAAGAACTTGCAGAAGAACTTGGAACTCCCGGAGACAAAGATAGAGCAGGAAGGATACTCCGTGCAGTATTACACGCCCTCAGAAGAAGACTTACACCAGAGGAATTTCTTGATTTACTTGCACAACTTCCAATGTGCATAAAAGCAATAGCTGTTGATGGCTGGAGAATACATGAAAGTCCAGACAAATCTATAAAACATATAGAAGACCTTATTGAAGCAGTTATGGAAGAAGACAGAAGAACAGCTGCCAGAGACCTTGGCAATGAAGAACATGCAAAAGAAGCTATAAAAGCTGTAATTAGAGTTATCAAAAGACATGTATCTGATGGCGAGATAAAAGATGTTGAGGCTGAACTTCCAAAACAACTAAGGGAGTTTATAGAAGAAGCTTAATTTCAAAGCCCCGTTTAAACGGGGCTTTTTTATTTTCTCCTAATAAAAATCATTTTTTTATCTTCCCGAATATCCTTTAATTTTCTCAAAAACTCAGGAGAAGTCCCGTGGTGTATAAAAATTTTCTTGGTATGAAATTATCAGAAATAGGAATTGGAACATATCTTGGTCAACCTGATGACCAAACAGATAAAAGTTATCTTGAAACAATCACAGAAGGAATAAAAAGAGGAATAACCGTAATAGATACAGCAACAAACTACAGGAATATGCGAAGTGAGATTATTGTAGGTAAAGCTATAAAAAACACCGATAGAAAAAATGTTTATATTTCTACCAAAGGTGGATATATTGCAGTTCCTTACAACATCCAGCAGGATGCAACCCAGTGGTTTAAAGAAAATTTCGTTCAGACCGGAATAGTATCCCCCTCAGAAATAACCCAGACAGGAAATATTATCACTACCAAATATATTGATTGGGCTTTTGAGCAAAGTCTAAAAAATCTGGACACAGATTATATTGATATTTATTTCTTGCATAATCCGGAAGACCAGCTACTGAAGTTTGATAGAAAAGCATTTTTAGACAGATTAAGAGGTGTTTTCAGACTTCTTGAAGGAAAAATTCAGGAAGGCAAACTCAAATTTTACGGCCTTGCCACATGGAATGGCTTCAGAGTTCCTGAAAACCACCAACAATATCTAAATCTGAATGAAATATATAAACTGGCTGAAGAAGTAGGAGGAGTAAATCACCACTTTAGATTTATACAACTGCCTTATAATCTGGCTATGCTTGAGGCATACAATCTTAAAAATCAAGAAATAGATGGGGAAAAACTTTCTACTCTGGAAGCAGCAGAAAAATTAGGGATTTATACATATATTAGTGCACCAACAATGCAGGGAAGATTAATCAGACCAGTAGCTCCTGAAATTTTAGAAAGATTTAAAGTCAAAAGATACTCCCATATTCCTATTCAGTTTGTCAGAAGCACAAAAGGAGTAGGCACTACTCTGATAGGAATGTCAAAAAAGCAGCATCTATTAGAAAATCTTGAGATAGAAAATACCCCACCGTTGCCACCTGAGGAAATAGATAATATGATAAACTCAAGAAAAATTTAATATAATTGTGTTAAATCAGCCTCAAAGGAGCCCAGTATGATAAGCTATGAAGAAGCAGTAAAGATAATCGTTGATAACACAAAAAGACTTGGAATTGAGAAAGTATTTCTGGATAAGACACTGGGGAGAGTTCTTGCAGAAGATATATATGCAGATGCAGACAATCCACCTGCAGATAACAGCGGTATGGACGGCTTTGCTGTCAGATATGAGGATATAAAAGGTGCAACAGAAGAAGAACCTGTTGTTTTAGAAATCATTGGGGAGTCAAAGGCAGGTGGAGAACCTGTATCAGTCAAACCAGGAACAGCTGCTTATATATACACTGGAGGATTAATTCCTGATGGAGCTGATACAGTCGTCCAAAAGGAATTAACAAAAGTGGAAGACAACAAGGTTTTTATATTTCAGGAACTACCTAAAGGAGCAAATATAAGACCACAGGGCGGAGATTATAAAAAAGGAGACCTTTTAATCAAAAAGGGTAAAAGACTAAGACCTGCAGAGATAGGAATTTTATCATCTGTAAACAAGCCTACAGTTTACGTTTATCAGGTTCCAAGGGTTGGAATTATTACAACAGGGGACGAAATAATAGACGTTGGAGAACCATTTGAAAGAAAATCACAGATAAGAACATCAAATACATACTCTTTATATTCACAGGTTATAGAAGCAGGTGGAGAGCCTGTGATTATAGGATTTGCAAAAGATGAACCTGAAGATATAGAAAGAAAACTATCCTATGCAAAAAGCTGCGATATCTTACTGACAACAGGTGGTGTTTCTGTAGGAGAATATGACCTTATTAAAGATTTTGTAGTCAAAGTACTGGGAGTAGAAATACTATTCTGGAAGGTAAAACAAAAACCTGGAAAGCCTGTTGCATTTGGTGTTTGGGGAGCAGAAAAAGAAAAA
>JALWLQ010000170.1 GCA_027084095.1 Persephonella sp. | reverse complement strand
TCTTCTTTCTGGATTATCAGTTTATTTTTGAACCAGACATCTCTTTGTGGGTATGGGATTTCTATGCCTTTTTCTTTGAAGGCATACCAGATGCGGTAGTTCAGTTCACTCTTTGCAAGGGGGATGGGAGTTCTTTTTACATTTATCCAGACAAGGAGTTCAAAATTAAGGGAGCTATCTCCAAACTCCACAAACCTTGCTTCACGGGGACGGTTTTTCAGAACAAAAGGTGTTTTTTCTGCAACTTCAAGGAGTGTCATTTTTACCTTTTCAACATCTGAGTTGTAAGATACTCCTACAGGAATATGAATACGAACAACCGGGTCAGTGTGAGACCAGTTAATCAGTTTGTTAGAAACCAGATGTGAGTTCGGGATAATAATATCAATGTTATCAAGTGTTCTAAGAACTGAGGTTCTAACTCCAATGTCTATGATTTTACCAAACTGGTCTTCAATAGAAATCCAGTCGCCTCTTTTTATTGTTTTCCCAAGAAGTAGAATAAAACCGCTAATAAAGTTATTTACAATATCCTGAATACCGAAACCAATACCTATTCCCAGTGCTCCAGCAATTGGAATAAGTAGTTTCCATGTTATTCCCATTGCAGACAGGGTGATTAGAACAATAATAACCAGTGCAAAGTGATAAACCAGAATATCAATTGTTGTGGCAACTTCTTCGCCTTTGGCTTTGTAATAAAAATAGATTTCCAGAATTTTGCGAAGAAGTCTGGTTATCAGAAGAAGAACGTAAAAAATAATTATTCCTCTAATTATTGAATAAATGCTTAGTTTAATCGATTCGGTCTCTATAATATTGGTTTTTAAAACTGATATAACATATTTTTCAAAATATTTATCCAGATAAGGAAAATGGGCTATTAGATTGAACAAAATAATAAATAGCAAAATCCCTGCTATTTTTAAAAATATATCTTCCAGTTTTATAATGTCCTTTTCCCGAATTGAGAACTTTTTCTGAAGTTTTTTCAATATACGGGGTGTTAACTTTTTAAGAATAAAAAATCCTACAATGGTTAAAGTTATTAAAGCCAGATACAAAACAACTTTTTCATATATCATTTAAACTTCCTCAAAGTTCTGGAAGTTCCTTTAAACTTCTGGGTAGCCCTTTTCCATCAAGGGAAATAACTCCAATTGCTGGAAGACCAAGTTTTAGTAGTGGGTTAGGCTTAACAGGTTTTATATGGATTGCATAAACCCTCTGTATTCTGTCTTCTCTTACTGCAACCTCTTTTGGTGTAAACTCTGCTTTTTTGGCAATTTTTACAACAATTGCAGGAATTGGTTTGTCCGGATAAGCATCAAGGAATATTTCTGCTTTATCCCCTACTTTTATTTTTCCTGTGTAAATGGTATCAACAAACATTTTCAGATATAAATCATCCGGATTTATTGCTGTTATAACGGTCATTCCTGCCCCAAGCACCTCGCCAACATTTGCCACCTTATCAACTATATAACCATTAATTGGAGAGTATATACTTAGCTCATCAAGAACAGCCTGTATCTGCTGCTTTTTTGCATTTAAAGCCTTAATGCTTTCCTGCAGGGCTGCTATTGATTTTTCAAGAGCCTGAACCTTTTTTAATGTTGATTTTGCCTGTTTCAGTGAACTTTCTGCAGCATTTATCTGCTGAATTAACTGATTTTTCTTTTTTAACAAGGCTTTTAGTTTATCTTTGTCTGTTTCCAGCTTGAGTTTTATTTTTTCAAACTTTTCCTGTGGAAAGAGTGATTTTTCTGCTAAAGATTTAAATCTTTTATAATCTCTTTCGTCCTGCTGGACAACTTTTCTCATAGAGTTTATCTGCTGGTTCAGTTCCTCAAGCATAAACTTGCTGGATTTAAGGTTTGCGTAGGCTTTCTGAACATTTTCAGGCAGAGTTTCTTTTGTGATTTGAAGCTGAACTTTCTGGGCTTCTATTTCTTTTTGCTTTGCTTTAATTTCTGCCTGTATAGCCTCAAGCTGTGCCTGATACTCTTTGCTTTGTATTTTAGCAATTAACTGACCTTTTGTTATGTTGTCCCCTTCATCTACAGTAAGAAGTTCTATCCTTCCAGGGTATTTTGTATTTATATTGATTAGGTCTCCATCTATTCTTCCTGTGCCCATAACGAGATTAGGGGGCAGTTTTTTAGGATTTAATTTTAGATAAATAAAATAAGCTGCTACCACGACAAGAAACAGGACTATGAAGCCAAGCCAATATTTTTTAATAGTGTTCATGCTTTTCTCCTTTTGAAAATATCAAAATAAACAAGGATTAATGCAGGTAAAGCTCCCAATAACCCCCATAATCCTGCAACAAAAAATGTATCCTGAAAAGACCAGTTCATACTATAAAGATACTGGACTTTATAAATTAGTGCCATCGCAAGTTCTTTGGCTTTTTCTGGATAAGTAAATTGGGAGAATATATGGCTAAGTTTGGCTATAAAGATTTCTACATAGGATATGTTTTGCTGATTGTTTATCCCCTCAAAATGCTGATATCCATACTTATACAGGTCATTTGTTGCTATAGCTGTTCCGAAAGAACC
>JALWLQ010000169.1 GCA_027084095.1 Persephonella sp. | reverse complement strand
AAATTATAATATCCGGAACATTTAATACAGAAACAGCATACTCAACAGCTGCAGCAACCCCGTGAAACTCATTATCAGGCTTAAAAGGAGGAACCATATTCCCTATAACACGGACAATAAACAGGTCACCAATATCTGCTCCTGTTATTTCATCTGGATGAATACGTGAGTCTGAACAGGTGATGAACAGAGCCTTAGGATGCTGCCCTTCTTCTATGAGTTTTTTAAATGTTTCTTCGTATTCTTTGAATTTAAGATTTTTAAACTGTTTTACCCCTTCCAAAAAAGGTATCTGAGCCATCCTATCACCTCTAAAGCAGGCCTTCTGGCCTGCTTTTTTATTTATCCTTCCACATTAAATTCTCTTAATGCTTCATTTAAAGAAACTTTTTTATCTGTTGATTCTTTTCTTTTACCGATTATAAGAGCTACAGGGACGCCATATTCACCTGCAGGGAATTTTTTGTTCATAACTCCAGGAATTACAACACTTCTTGCAGGGACTCTTCCTCTATACTCAACAGGTTCATCCCCTGAAACATCTATTATTCTTGTTGAGCCTGTGATAACAACTCCAGCACCTAAAACTGCCTCTTCTTCTATAACGGCTCCTTCAACAATAATACATCTTGAACCTATAAAACAGTTATCCTCAACAATAACAGGTTTAGCATTTGGAGGCTCTAAAACTCCGCCTATTCCGACACCTCCAGAAAGGTGAACATTTTTCCCTATCTGTGCACATGAACCGACAGTTGCCCACGTATCGACCAGAGTTCCACTTCCAACATAAGCTCCTATATTTACGTAAGAGGGCATTAAGATTGCTCCTGCTTCTATAAATGAGCCGTATCTTGCTGTTGCAGGTGGGACAACTCTAACCCCGGCTTCTTTCCAGTTTTTTTTGAGGGGTATTTTGTCATAATATTCAAAAGGTCCAACTTCCATAACCTGCATATCTTGAATTGGGAAATAAAGGAGGATTGCCTGTTTTACCCATTCATTTACTACCCAGTCGCCGTCCTTTTTTTCTGCAACTCTAACTTTACCTTTATCCAGCAGGTCTATGGTTTCTCTAACTGCATCCTGATATTTTTTTTCTTTCAAAAGCTCTCTGTTTTCCCAAGCTTCAACAATAAGACTTTTTAATTCTTCCATTTTTACCTCCGGATTTTTATGGTATTTATTTCCTCAATAGTTTATCACAGCTTATAAAAGCTATTTATAGCCCAAATCAGAAAATTTATCTCATCTGACTGACTGTTAGTATTTGAAGAATAAAGATTATCAGGAAAAATATTATCGGTGCTATCCAGCTTACCCCTCCTTCTTTCTCAAGGATTGCTGCCTGTACCTGTGGGTCAGGAAATCTGTTCTCAATATCCTTTACTTTTTTCTCAACATGTGTGTAATAAACATAATTGCCAAAAACTCCAAACCCAACCCACAGCCATATCTGAACACCTAACATCACAAGGTTGTTGTAAAGATTAAACACACTGAGCAGTAGTCCAAACAAAAATAAAGCAATTGTAAAAATAACCGAATAAAGATACATTTTCCTGTATAACATCCAGAGTAAACCAAAGAAAAAGGCAGCCCAGTTCCAGCTAACTACACTCTGGGTTTCCTCAAATTTCTTAAATCTGGGAATATAGTAATCGGCATTTTTCCCAACGAATATTCTGTATTTTTCCCATTTATCCATCTGCTACCTCCTTGACCAAAATTTTAATTGATATTCAGAAAGAATAAAAGTAAGATAGAAGTTAAGACTATTACCGGAGGGTGTTAATGAGTTTTCAGGAGTTTTTAGACCTTTATCTAAAGCCAAAAGTGGCCTGGGAAAAACTAAAGGAAAAGAACTTCACAATCCAGCAGCTTTATCTAAAATACATAATATTTTTTGCTTTTATTCCAGCTTTAGGACATTTCTTAGGTTTTGTGGTATTCAGGGATTATTACGTAAATGCAATTAAAAAATTTCTTGAAATGGCAGAAAAGGATGCTCAGCAATCTGAGTTAACAATCAGATATATGCAAACGCTCATGGCTGAACTTCAGGATAATGATATAACACAGGAACTTTTGATGATGATTACCACCTATGGTTTTGAGCTTTTTAAACCTGTGGTTCTCACAGCTATTATTTTCTTTTTAGCACCTGCTTTTGGAGGAATAAAAGACCCGGTCAAATCTTTCACTGTGGCAACTTTTGCCCTGATACCTTCATGGGTGGCAGGTATCTTTTATATCATGAACTCTCCAATTTCTATGTTTGTTATTTTTATGGGAATGTTTTACACATTTTATCTGGTGTTTATAGGTGGAGAGAAAGTTCTCGGTATCCCGTCCGAAAAATCAAAAAACTTTCAGTTTATTATAGTTGTAGTCATACTTTATCTGGTAATAAGTGGTATTGTAGGACAGGTTGAGACAACTATCACATATAAAATATTAGGTGTAATAGGAGGATAAGGATGAAAAAGTATATTATTGCTGGTCTTTCTGTATCAGCTATTCTATTCTCATGTCAGACACAACAAAAACCGGAAGTTTCTAAAGAGGAAATAAAGTTTGGTTATCAGGTTTATAAAAAAAGCTGTGCTGCATGTCACTGGGAAACTATAAAACCTGAACAGATTAGAGATATTAAAAAAACTGTTATGGCTGGAGGCAGACCACCATTTGGAGCACCTCCAATGTCTGAAGTATCTGCAAGGGTTAAAAAGTTCTATCCTACAGAGGAAAAATTTGTGGCGTTTGTTAAAGACTACATAACAAATCCTTCCAGAGAGAAAGGTGTATGTATGCCTATGGCGTATAAAATATTTGGAGTTATGCCACCTATAGGAAAAGGATTATCTGAAGAAGAAAAGGAAGCTGTGGCAAAATGGTTATACTACAGATATAAACTTACATGGGAAGAGTTTATGAAAAAACATCCACATTAAGATTTTTACCCTGCCTGTTCAGGCAGGGTTTGATTATAAAAGGGCTTTTATACGGTTATAAATCTCAATTGTAGCCTTTGATTTGTTTAATGTATAGAAATGAAGGCCTTTAACACCATTTTTTAACAGGTCTTCACATTGCTGGATAGCGTAATCAATTCCGATTTTTTCAATCTCTTCAGGTTTATCTGCCACAGCTTGTAGTTTTTGAATTAATTCCCCGGGTATTGTTGCGCCGCACATATCTGCGAATTTTTTAATCTGTTTAAAATTTGTGATGGGCATAATTCCCGGGATAACAGGAATATCAATACCTTCTTTCTGTAGTTTTTCAATATAGTTATAAAAATATCTGTTGTCAAAAAACATCTGGGTTATTGCAAATTCTGCTCCCGCTTCAACTTTCTTTTTGAAGTAATGTATATCAGTATCCAAATCCGGACTTTCAGGATGCCCTTCTGGATATGCTGCAACTCCTATGCTGAACCAGTCTCCAAAAGTTTCTCTTATCAAGGAAACAAGTTCATTTGCGTATCTACATCCATCTGGAGGAAAAACAAATGTTTCTTCCTGTCCCTGAGGAATATCTCCCCTTAAAGCCAGAATATTCTGAACGCCTATTTCTTTATACTGGCTTAAGATATCTATAATTTCCTTCCTTGTATGGCCTATACAGGTCTGGTGAGCCATTACAGTCAGGTTAGTCTGAGTATGAATTTTTTTAACAACTCTGATTGTTCTTTCCCTTGTGGTTCCTCCAGCTCCATAGGTAATAGAAACAAAAGTTGGATGTATAAATTCAAGCTCTTTTATTGTCCTGAATAAAGCCTCTTCTCCCTCACCAGTTTTGGGAGGAAAAAACTCAAAAGAAATACTTCTTTTAACTTGCTTAAGGATTTCTGATATCTTCATAGAAACAGTATAAAAGAGAGAGGGAAAATTTGCAAATGATTTGCAAAAAAGAGGGTTTATGAAATAGAAGCATAAAAGGATAAAAAGCCCCGAAAAGAAGGGGCTTTGGGAATTTTAAAACATTGCAGGTGGTCTACCTTTGGATGTAACCAGTCTTTCTACAGGTTCACCACCTAAGATATGTTTTTCAATGATTTCAGGAACATCTTCAGGTTTTACATTTCCATACCATACAGCATCAGGATAAACAACAACTGTTGGTCCCATCATACAAGGTCCCAGACAACCTGTTGGAGTAACAGCCATTTTATCAAAAAGATTTTTCATCATCATTTCTTCCTGAAACTTCTGGAAAATCTGGTCTGAACCTTTATCACCACAGGAAGGCATTCCAGGTGGTTTTCTTTGTAAACATACAAACACATGCTTAAAATCTGCTGACATCAGCAAACCTCCTCATTTTTTTTGAAAAATATCATAGTAAAAACTGTAAAATAGAAAAATGATTTAGATTAGTTTTTTATGGTAGTTGTGTGATTATGCTATCCTTTATTCCTTTAGACTTTATTTTTTTCTGCAAGGGTTTCAGCTCTTCTTTTGAAATAGATTTCCCACAGAACACACCGTAATATTTTTTATATTTTTTTACAAAACATTCTTTCAGATTTAGTTTTTGTAGCAGTTTTTTGGCTTTATCTTCTGTGGAAAAAGCAGCGACCCTAACAGAGTATTCAGATAAAACTTTGGCTTTTTTGAATTGCTGTAATCTTTTTTGGGCAAGCTTTCCATATTTTGATTTATATTTTGCAGCTTTTAAGTAGTATTTTGCCGCTTTTTTATAGTTTTTATCTAAATCCTGAATAACTCCCAGATAGTAGTAGGCAAAATCTTTGTATTTTTCTTCTGTTGTAAGCTGTTTCAGGTATCTTTCTGCCATTATATAGTTTTTCTTTTTCAGATAATATCCTGCCAGAAATTTAAGCATATCTGGTGTCTTAAATGTTATGGCTTCCAGCTCTTTTACAGCTTGCTCCGGTTGGTTAATTTTTGTAAATGATAATGCCCTGTAATAAAGCACTTTTTCTTTTGTTTCAGGGGGAAACTTCCCAAGCTGCTGGGTGTATTCTATTACTTCTTTGTATTTTTTCTGTTTGTAGAAAGCTAA
This sequence comes from Persephonella sp., assembly GCA_027084095.1. Lineage (GTDB taxonomy): Bacteria > Aquificota > Aquificia > Aquificales > Hydrogenothermaceae > Persephonella_A. The sequence continues at coordinate 5,932 of JALWLQ010000169.1, read as the reverse complement.
GACCTTGAATAATCTAAGTTCTTTTATATCTGGCAGTTTTTCTATTTCTTTCCAGTTTTTTGCTTTTGCATATATAATTGCAAGTTCTTTGTATAATGCTTTTTGTTTATCTTCAGGTGCAAATGGTATATAAAATTGAATTATTTTTGTTTTTTCTGGAGAATTTTTAAACAGTTTGAGACCAAGGATATAAATATATTCAGCTGTTTCAGGTGATATTTTTTGATTTTTTATTTCCTCAATATATTTGAGAAACTGCTTTTTATCTCCAGCTTTGTAAAGGGAAGAAAATATGAGCTTTATAATTTTTTCTCTGTAGGGGTCATCTTCAGAGGCTTTTTGTAGATATTCAAGGCCTTTTTGTGCTGCTGTAGAATAAACACCGTCTTTGTATAATCCCTGAATTATTCTCAGAAGTGTATCCCTTTCTTTTTCGGAAAAACCATAAGATAAACCTGTAATAAGAAGAAATACAAAAAATATTTTTCTCATAAGGAAATTATACCAAAAAGGGAGGAGTTGTCCCCCTCCAGAAATCTGCGCAGGAAGAAGCCCATCCGGGTAAGATGGAACGCAGATGGGCTCTGCCTGTAAGTTAGTATTAACTTACCTCTCTGAATTGGGATTTGTCAAGTTAGAAACTGACCTTTTTATGTATTGATTTACTGATAATATCCAGAAATTCTTTCCTTGGAATTTCCCTTGCTCCGAACCTTGCCATATGAGGTGTAGATTGCTGGCAATCAATAATATCAAAACCCTTTTCTTTTAGTCTTTTAACAAGATGAACAAAGGCAACCTTTGAGGCATCAGATACTTTGTGGAACATAGATTCTCCGAAAAATACACCGCCTATGGCTACTCCATACAAACCGCCAACCAGCTTTCCATCTAAATATGTTTCTACACTATGGGCAAAGCCCAATTTATGTAGTCTTATGTAAGCTTCTATCATCTCTGGAGTTAGCCATGTACCATCCTGACCTTTCCTTTTCACAGTGGCACAGTTTTTTATTACATCCTCAAATGCTGTGTTAAATCTAACTTCAAAGCCTTTGTTCTTCAGGACTTTTTTCAGACTTCTGGATATTTTTAGTTCATCAGGGAATAAAATCATTCTTGGGTCTGGCGACCACCATAAAATAGGTTCATCCTCCGAATACCAGGGAAATATTCCCAGAGAGTATGCAAAAATAAGTCTTTCAGGTGATAAATCTCCACCTATAGCAAGGGGGTAATCCCCTGGAGCATTATAAGGGTCTGGAAACCATATATCCTCTTTGTCTAACCAAATCATGGCTTTATATTATACAGACAACCAAACTCTAATTTTTTGTTGTCTAACAATTTATTAAAAATTTTTATTCCTGCAGGCTCATTCTTGTTTCCGTGAATAAGTATAATTGAACCTTCTTTTATATTTTGTCCTAAAGCGAGCCATGCATCACTGCCAAGGGCAATAAGACCGTATTTTTCAGCAACTATTTTTCTTATCCTATAATCTGCAACAAGCCCGGGATAACGGATAAAAACAGAAGGAGTAATCCCATTTTCAATAAGTAATTTTTCAACAGTAGTAATCTCATAAAACAGGTCTGTTCCTTCTTTCAGAAGAAAATTTTGTTCTAAAGGTAAACCTTTCTTATAAAAATGTGTAAAAGTATGATTTATCCATACTACATTTAAACCGCTGTTTTTTATCCATTCTACAAACTTTTTATTTTTCAAAAACCATCTACCAGAAATAGCAAAGGCTATATTTTTGTGTCCCTTGTTTAAAAATTTTTCTATTGTGGATAGTTCAAAAGGCTCTTTTTTAGAAGACGGGCATAAATCAACCGTTAAGTAAACTTCTTCTGTATTACCATTTTTTATGCCACCGTTATGTAATTTATCTGATACACTTTTCTGAAGCAAATGAAAATATCTACTGTCTTTTATATCAATCTGTTTAAACTTTATCTTATTTTCAGGCAGAACTATGGTTCTTAAAGTATCAACATTAACAGCAAGAATACTCTGTGAACCGTTCCAGACAAACTCACGAATTGCCAGAAATCTATTTCCATTTAGCTCAAATGTTTTATAAATTAATCTGTAATCCTTGATTTGAGCTATTGAGACATTTATTATTAGTAAAAAAAGGAGTAAGGGCTTTTTCATGGCAAAACCTGTTTTTAGATTTATTATAGCTGGAATATTTTTTGTTATGTTATTTTCGGGATGTTCCTCTCCTAAATATAAGGTAGAAAAGATATATCATCCTCCTCCTGATAAAGCATGTGTGGACAGATGTCAAAAAGAGTTTCAGAAATGTCAGGATACCTGTCAGAGAAATTACAATGAGTGTTTATTAAAAGCCCCTGAAAGAGCTCAAAAAATCTATGACCAGCTTGAAAAGGAATACACTCAAAGATTAGAAGAATATTATAAACAGTATCGTATTTATCAGGCTAAATTAAGAGAAAGGAAAAGAGATATTGAAAGGTTAAAAAAAGATTTAAAGTTTTATGAAAGATTATGTGCACAGTATAAGGATAAAGAAGCATGTCATAGGAAAAAAAAGATTAAGAAAATTTTAGAGAAGCTTAAATATAACAGCCCAGTAGCTCCACAAAAACCAGCGGAAATTTCTTTTAAGGACATTCTTGATAAAGAAAGAGCCTTATGTAAATGTGATTGTGGTTGCAAAGATATATTTGATATCTGTTATCAGACATGTGGAGGAAAGATTGAAGTTAAAAAAATATGCATAGAAGATTGCGATAAAAGTTAAGTTGTAAGGATTTTGGACGATAAATTCAACAAATATTTGTAAAATAAAGAAAATTTTGTTATAAATTTTAGGATTATAAATAACAACCAATGGGGAGGTTAGAAGCCATGACAAAAGCAGAATTAATAGCAAGAGTTGCTGAGCAAGCAGGGACAACAAAAGCTGCAGCAAGAAGATGTGTTGATGCATTTGTTCTTACTCTTGCTCAGGCTCTGGAAAGAGGGGAGAGAATTGCTCTTCCAGGACTTGGTGTATTCAATGTAAAAGAAAGAAAAGCAAGAAAAGGAAGAAACCCAAGAACTGGAAAAGTGATTAAAATCCCTGCAAGAAAAGTTGTTACTTTCCGTCCTGCAAAATCTCTTAGGGAAAGAGTTAAGTAATCAATAACTGTCTTACAGGGGCATTAATGCCCCTTCTTTAAATTTTTTTGAAAATTCTTTTAATCTGCATATATTGACCCCGAAATCAATAAGGAGGGGTCAAAATGAAACTCAAAATCACCCCCAAATTTGTCACCATTGTAATGCTATCTCTTATGGTTCTTTCTGTTGGTCTTTATATGATTGAAAAAAGTATTGATTTCTTTAATTCAGAATTTGCCCAGAATGAAACAGATTTTAGAGGTTTTATAATCGTTTTATTTGCAAGATTGTTTATGATTATAGGCTGGTTGTCGATTATTCTGGGATTGTTCTTAAGGGGACAATTTAAAAATATAGAAAAACCTAAAACAGATTTACTGGAACTTCATGAAAAAATTGAAAAAATTGAAAAGGAAAAATTAATGAAAAAGGGGGTATAACCCCCTTTATGTGAAAAAATTACTCTTCTACAACTTCAGTAATGAGAGCTCCAGATGGGCATTCTTCAGTAATTTCAAGAGCTCTTTCTGCTAATTCTCCTTCTATGATAGCACCGTCTCCACCGATATCGTCTTTTACTTTAGCTATTCCGTCACCCTGGTCTTCATAAACTTCTGGAAGTTCATCATAGCAGAGTGCGCAAGCTGTGCAGAGATCCTGGTCAACAGATACTTTTACTTTCATTGGACTAAACCTCCTTGTTAATTAGTCAATTTTAAGTTTCTATAGTATATGTCAACAATAAGGAAATTGCAATATAACAATGTTTGATTTTCAGAATAAAGGTGTTATTTTAGATTGCATGGTAAAAGGAATATATATTCATATACCCTTTTGTATGAATAAGTGTCCATACTGTGATTTTACGTCTATTTCTTTGATAGATAAAAGTCTTTTCAAAAAGTATATACAAACTTTAAAAAAGGAGCTTGGATTTTGCAAAGATTTTGAGTTTGATTTACAGACCGTATATTTCGGTGGAGGAACACCATCTATTTTGCCACCTGATTATATAGAGGAAATTGTTGGTTTTATAAATAATAATTTCCCTGTTGTTGACAATCCTGAAATTACGATAGAAGTTAATCCTGAAACTTACAGATATAAAGAGTTTAAACAGCTATTAAAAGCAGGAATTAACCGTATAAGTATAGGAGCCCAAAGTCTAAATGAAAAAATCTTAAAATCCCTTGGTAGATGGCATCTACCAAAAGATGTTATAGACACAATTTACTCAGCTGCAGATGCAGGAATAGAAAATATAAATCTGGATATGATTTATGGTGTTCAGGGACAGACATTAAAAGACCTTGAAGGTGATTTAGAGAAATACACTCAACTTCCAGTAAAACATATATCTGCGTATATGCTAACAGCCTATGAAGAAACTCCCCTTGGCCAGATGGTCAAAAAGGGGGAATACTCTTTGCCAGAGGAAGATTTATTACTGGATATGTTTAAGCTGATTAATAGCTTTCTATATGAAAAAGGTTTTAATAGATATGAGTTGTCAAACTGGGCAAAAGAAGGTTATCAATGTAAACATAACCTTTTTTACTGGACAGGTGAGGAATTCCTTGGGATAGGAGTTTCTGCATGGTCTTTAATAAACAATGAGAGATTTGGCAATACAAAAAATCTGTATGAGTATATGGAAAAAATAAATAAAGGTCAGTCTGCTGTTTTGTTTCGGGATAAACTTTCTCCACAGGAAAAAAGAAAAGAAAAAATAATTCTTGGACTGAGACTTGCTGAAGGAATAGATATAAAGCTGGTTAAAGGCAGAATGGACTTTATTAATCAGATAGTATCTGAGGGGCTTGCAAAAATAGAAAATGGCAGGTTGAAGCTAACACCTGAAGGTATTATGGTATCAAACTATATAACTGCATCCCTTATTTAGATAATTCTTTGCTTCTTTTTGTTGCTTCTTCTACAGCAGATATAACAGCATCTTTAAGACCTTTTTCTTCAAGTTTGTGTAGTGCATAAATAGTTGTTCCTGCAGGTGAGCTAACCTTATCCCTTAAGACTGCAGGATGTTCATCAAGCTCTTTAACCAGCTTTGCAGCACCTAAAACTGTTTGGACAGCAAGCTCTTTTGCCTGAGGGTAAGACAAACCTCCTTTTATTCCACCCTGGATAAGTCCTTCAATAAACATAAACACATAAGCGGGGCCGCTACCTGATAATCCTGTTACAACGTCCATTAAGAACTCCTCAACCTCCACAACAACACCAAGGGCATTAAGGATATTCAGAATTTCCAGTTTTTTGTTTTCATCTATTTCCTCAAAAGATACACCAATTGCACCTTCACCAATAAGTGCAGGTGTATTAGGCATAATTCTGACTATAACAGGCTTTTCAAGGATTTTTCTTATTTTTTCTATTTTTATTCCAGCTAAAACAGATATCAGGACTTTATCCTGTGTCCAGCTATCTTTTATAGGTTCTAAAGTTTTTTCTAAATCCTTGGGCTTAACAGCCAGAAAAATTATTTCCGAATTTTCAACAACCCTTTTATTACTGGAACTTCCTGCAACATTATATCTTTCAACCAGATAACTAATTCTGTCAGGGTCAATATCAGAAACTATTATTTCTGTGGACTTGACCACATTCTTTTCAATCAGCCCCCTGACTATAGCCTCACCCATATTTCCAGCACCGATTATTCCAATCTTAAACATATTTCTTCCTCTTCATTCTGTCGTTTATTCTTTTACCCTCAGACAGTCTTATTATATCAATTACCCTGTTTACATTATAATCCTCAAGAAACTGGAGCATT
>JALWLQ010000168.1 GCA_027084095.1 Persephonella sp. | reverse complement strand
TACTAACTAATTTGAACTGATTATCATTATCTGTATATGATTGTTGTCATAGAAAAGTAAGTTAATACTTACTAACTCTATATGGGGGAGTATTTTTTTCAAAATTATTGCATCCTTGAGTGTACAGAAAATAATTGATTACTGATGAATATTGTTGATACTGTAAATCATTTATTTATATTTATTATAGTATAATTTCTATAATTAAATATTGAGGTCAGAATGATGAATTTTCACCCGCAAGATGTTAAGTTTGATTTAGACCTAATCTTAAAATATGCAAAGCCTGCTCCAAGATACACAAGCTATCCAACTGCTCAGGAGTTTTCTCCTGAATTAACGGAAGAAGAATGGCGGGAAAAGGTTATCCAGTCTAACGAAAGAAAAACTCCCCTTTCTCTGTATTTCCATATTCCTTTCTGTGAATCTGCCTGTCATTTTTGTGGCTGTAATGTGATTATAACCAGAAGAAAAGAAGTTGTTGAGCCTTATCTGGAGCATGTTTACAAAGAAATGGATATAATGGGCTCACTCCTTGATAAATCCAGAAAGGTTGTCCAGCTTCACTGGGGAGGTGGAACCCCTAACTATCTGGAGGATGACCAGACAGTTCAATTAATGAATGAAATCAAAAAAAGATTTGATTTTGATGAAAATGCGGAAATTTCCATAGAGATAGACCCACGGCATGTAAGCAGGGATAGGATATTTTTGTTAAGGGAAATAGGATTTAATAGGGTTAGCTTTGGAATTCAGGATTTTAATCCAAAGGTTCAGGAAGCTGTAAACAGAATTCAACCAGAAGAAATGATTTTTAATGTTATGTCATGGATTAGGGAAGCTGGTTTTGAAAGTGTAAATATAGACCTTATATATGGACTACCTTATCAGACACTTGAGACATTCTCAGAAACTGTTGAAAAAGTTATAAAACTCAATCCTGACAGAATAGCAAACTTTAATTATGCTCATGTGCCATGGCTGAAAAGACTTCAAAGAATGATAGATGAAGCAGCACTTCCACCGCCACAGGAGAAGTTAGATATCCTTAAAATGACAATTGAGAAGCTGACCAATGCAGGATACCTGTTTATCGGTATGGACCATTTTGCTAAACCTGATGACGAGCTTGCTGTTGCTCAAAGGGAGAGAACACTCCACAGAAACTTTCAGGGATATACAACCCATGCAGAAGCTGAGCTTATAGGATTTGGGGCGACATCTATCAGCATGCTTTATGATGCCTATGCTCAGAACCACAAAAAACTTAAGGACTACTATGGAATGATAGATGAAGGAAAACTTCCATTAGAAAGAGGAATTATTTTAAATCAGGATGATATTATTCGTAGAGATGTAATAATGAGGCTTATGTCCCACTTCCAGCTTTACAAAGGGGAGATTGAGGAAAAATATGGGATTGATTTTGATACTTACTTTGCATCTGAGATGGAAGAACTTAGAGAACTTGAAAAAGACGGTCTTATAAGAATATATCCAGACAGAATTGATGTAACTCCTGCAGGAAGATTACTTATCAGAAATATTGCAGTAACATTTGATATTTATACAAAAGCTAAAAAAGAAAAAAGATTTTCTAAAGCAATATAGGGGATAAAAAAAATAGGGAGGTACTTTGTATGATAAGGAAAATTATTTTATTTGTAATAGGCATGATTTCATTAACAGCATGTGCTGATATTATAGCTGGAAAAGATAAAAATGAATTTTCAAATATAAAAAACTCCTTTTTTCTAAAATCTACAGCTTTTATGAATGATACTTATATCCCGAGAAAATATACCTGTGATGGGGATGATATCTCCCCGGGACTTTATTGGGGAGATTTTCCACCTGGAACTCAAAGCTTTGTTATTATAATGGAAGACCCTGATGCTCCATTTGGGGTTTTTGTCCACTGGATAGTTTATGATATTCCTTATTACATGACAAATCTTCCAGAAAATTTACCTAAATTACCTGTTGTTAATGGGATAATAAAACAGGGTATAAATGATTTTGGAAAAATAGGGTATAACGGTCCCTGTCCTCCACGAGGTATGCCCCACAGGTATTTTATCAGAATATATGCCATAGATATACCAACCTTAGGACTTCCCCCGGGAGCAACAAAAGAGGATGTAAGATATGCTATGGAAGGGCATATACTTTCCCAAACATATCTTTTGGGAGTATATGGAAGGTAAAAATGTTTAGTGTTTTTTCTCTGTAAGGGAAACCTTTATCTCTAATCTATAAGAAGCCTTTAGTATTTCTTTTTCTCCTTGATAATAACCTCAAATTTTATAACTTGTTGTATCATTTATATTTTCAAAACTTTTTGGAGGTTTTAATGGATAAGATAATAATTCATGGAGCAAGGCAGCATAATTTAAAAAATATAGACCTTGAGATACCAAAAAATAAACTGATTGTAATAACAGGACCCTCAGGCTCAGGAAAATCATCACTTGCATTTGACACCATATACGCAGAAGGGCAGAGAAGATATGTTGAGAGCCTTTCTGCTTATGCGAGACAGTTTTTGGGGCTGATGGAAAAGCCTGATGTTGACAGCATAGA
>JALWLQ010000167.1 GCA_027084095.1 Persephonella sp. | reverse complement strand
AAGACTGGCATTGGAAAATGAAAAAGTAGTTGCTATTGGCGAAGCAGGACTTGATTACTACAGGGATATAACTCCCAAGAATTTACAATGGGAATTTTTTGAAAAACAGATAGCACTGGCAAAGGAGTTAAATCTGCCTTTAATAGTCCATTCCAGAAGTGCTAACGAAGACACAGTAAAAATTCTGCAGGAAAACGCCCCATATCCTGCTTCCGGAATAATCCACTGTTTTGGTGGAGATATTCCAATGATGGAAAAATGCGTGGATATGGGCTTTTATATTTCCTTTGCTGGAAACATAACATATCCAAAAGCTGATAATCTTAGGGAAGTTTTAAAGAGAACACCCCTTGATAGATTACTACTTGAAACAGATAGCCCGTTCTTGTCTCCTCAGAAAAAAAGGGGAAAACCCAATAAACCTTCAAATATCTTTCATACTCTGGAATTTGTGGCTGATTTTCTGAAGATTGAAAAAGAGGAACTTGAGAAAATCACAGACCAGAACGCCCAGGCTTTGTTTAAAAATATAAAACTACCTATTCATTAATTCACCTATTATATTTATTGTAAGAGTTAAACCCTTATCTGAATTTGATTTTTATACATCTCAATGATTTCTGCTTCTGTTGTTGCGTCTTCAGGTCTTTTATCAAATCTATATCTTCCTGTGAACCTTGGAAATCTAAGACCCAGTCCCCTATTAAGTTTTATTTTATCCCAGCCACAAGTATGGACAGGAGATAAAGTCAGTTCAGCCCCTGTTATCTCAAGAACAAGGTAAGGTTCATACCATATATCTGCTGTGAGGATTGAATTGACCCTCGGGTGCTTGTGGTCTATCTGGTGTTTAGACAGGATTTCCTCAAGCTTATTAAAATCATCTTCAGTAAAACCTGTTCCAACTTTACACACTGTTTTAAACTGGTCAGTCTCAGGGTCATAACAGGCCATAAGTAATGAGCCAAATTTTCCTGCCCTTTGGCCTTTTCCATAAAATGCCCCTACAACAACAAGGTCTAATGTATCTGCAAGATGGGATTTATAATCTCTTTTATATTTTATCCAGAGGAAACCTCTTTTACCTGCCTGATAGATGGAACCTGGCTGCAAGGATTTACATACAAGGCCTTCACATCCGTTCTCAATAGCTTCAAGGAAAAAACTTTCCAGCTCATCTACATTATCAACAATCTTTCTTGTAGCCAGATTTATACGGTCTGTTGTTTTGACCACCTCTTCAAGTATTTTTCTCCTTTCAGGATAGGGCTTAAGGGTAAGGTCTTCTCCGTTTAGATACATAATATCAAATAAAAATCCTGCTATCGGGTACATCATTATATGAAAGCGGGTTACATATTTAACCCTTCTATTCATCAAATCCTGAAACGGCCTGATAGCACCTGAAGATGGGTCTATAACTACAGCTTCCAGCTCAAGTATATACTCCTCAGGGGTTGCCTCTTTCAAAAACTCAATAAGGTCAGGAAATTGATGGGTTATATTTTCAAGTCTTCTGGAGAACAGATGAAACTCATCCCCCTTCCTATGAACCTGTATTCTTTCCCCATCATATTTATACTCTGCCCCTGCCTTTCCACCTAATTTTTTCAAAATAAAGGATGGAATTGCCATCCTCTCGGCAAGCATTGGTCTTATAGGTCTTCCTATCTGTATTTTGATATTTTTAACTCCTTCTAATCCCTCTTTAACCAGAATTGAAGCAACATAACCTAAATCTGAAGTTATGTTATAAGCTCTCTCTATTATTGCTCTGTTTTCTTTGCTTCCTGTAAATGCAATGGCAAGGGCATCCATTATTGTGTTATCGCCTATACCAAGCCTAAGCCTTTCAGTTATAGTTCTGAGAAGAAATTTAACTTCAAGGGGAGATGCATTTTTTAGCAGAGAAATAAAAAGTTCCATCTTTTTTTTAGAAGAGCCGTAACCTGTTGTTTCAGCAATTTTTCTGAGGGTGTCATATACTTCTTCAACTGTTAGCTTTTTCTGTGGCTTTATCCCTTTCTCTTCATATAAGATTTTTCCTGCATCCCCTAAGTCTCCTGTTTCTATAATTTTGTGCTGTATATCATGCTCAGATATCCCCAGAACCTGTGAAAGTGCTTTTATAGCAGATTTCTCACTGAAATTATAATCAAGCCCTGTGTATTCAGGTGCCACCTTCCCTATAGAAAGGTAAACAACTTTATCTATCAGATTTTTAGGTGTTTCTTTAAAAAGCTCTACAAGGGCGTTGGTCATCTCTATTCTACTTGTTGTTTTCTCCAGAAAGTCATAAAATTTAGCCAGCCTTAAATATTCCATAATCCCCTCCATAAACAAATCTTAATATTAAGATAAGTATTAAATAAATCATCTTCAAATGTTTCCTAAAGGAATATAATTGTAATAAAAAAGGAGGTGGCAGATGGAAAAATACGATGTAATTATAATAGGTGGAGGTCCGGCAGGCTTAACATGTGCTTTGACGCTGGCATCTGCAAATGGTAAATTTCCTTTTGTTGAAGGGAAAAAATACCTTGTTTTATATGATGAATATTCTGATTTGGATAAAGCGTTTCTCAGAAATGTTC
>JALWLQ010000166.1 GCA_027084095.1 Persephonella sp. | reverse complement strand
CTTTTCTGATATCAAACTTAACAACAGAATAAACCCTGTTACAATCCTTTTCCAGTTGTTTATAAGCTTTGTTTATTATATCAAGGGCTTCTTCCATTGTTTCTGTTTCAAATACTGTTCCCATAGGGGTGAGTTTATAAGGAACTCCGGATTTATCTATCATTTTTATAATACGGGAAACATAAGCACTGACGCTTTCTCCTTTATCAGTTGGAAACATTGCAAACTCTACTAATACTGACATGGCATATCTCCTTTTTTTATAAACATTTTATCCAATTTTAATTTGAAATCTATAGGAAAAGATTTAATTTAGTGTTTTCACGGAATTTTCATATATGAGGAATAAGATTTTGTCTTACATTAAAGGAGGTTTGAGTGATTGAGTATCATTAAAAAGGTTTGGAATGGGATAATTTCCATAGAGTTTATGATTTTTTTAACCCTCATATTTGCTATATCCATTGGATTTGCCACCTTTGTAGAAAATGATTTCGGTAGTGAGACAGCATGGGCACTGGTTTATGGTGCCAGATGGTTTGAAATCCTGTGGATACTGCTGGCTATAAATCTAATTGGAAATATTTTCAAATATCGTATGTGGCAGCTTAAAAAACTACCTGCCCTTATATTTCATCTTTCTTTTTTAGTGATATTTCTGGGTGCTGCTTTAACCAGATATTTTGGATATGAAGGATTAATGCATATTAGAGAAGGACATCAGAGCAATGAGATTTTATCAGCTGATGCATTTTTGAGTATAACAGCTGAGAAGGGAAATGAAGTAATCAAAAAAGAAAGAAAAGTTTTGTTTTCTGCTATTACAGACTGGACTAATAAATTTACAGAAAAACTTAACATTGATGGGGAACCTCTCATTATCAGATATGTTGCCTATTATCCACATGCAGAAAAGGATATTGTTCCTGCAAAAGATGGTATCCCAATGTTAAAGGTTGTTTTTATGCTGGATGGACAACCAACCCAGAAAATATTGAAATATGGAGATTACTTTGATATTGGAGATTTTATCCTTTCCTTTGGCAAAGAAATTCCTGCTAACACTAAAAAATCCTACCTTTATATCTATGTTAAAGATGGAAAATTTTATATCAAATCCAATGAAAAAATAAGATATTTTGAAATGACAACCCAGCAATCAGGGGAAATAGACAGAGAAGGGGAGCTTATTCCTAAGCGTATGTATGTTGTTCATGGAATTCAGTTTGTAGTCCGTCAAGCATTACCTTCTGCAAAAGTTGATGTTGTTCCAAAAACAAATTCCTCTCTAAAAGTTGGTCAGGGGGAAGCAGGACTTGTTGTTGAAGTTGAATATGACGGTCAGAAAAAAATTATAAAGCTGCTTGGTGGGGGAATGAGGTCAAATATAGTTGGAGAACCTGAAACTATCCATATAGGTGATATCAAGGTTACTCTTCAATGGGGTTCCAAAGAGATACATTTACCATTTTACATATATCTAAAGGATTTCATTTTAGAAAGATATCCAGGTTCAATGAACCCTTCTTCTTATGAAAGTCTCGTTGTAGTTAAAGACCCTCAGCATGATAGGGAGTTTGAATACAGAATATATATGAACCATACATTAGAGTATGGAGGGTACAAATTCTTCCAGTCTTCTTATGACCCTGATGAAAAGGGAACAATTTTATCTGTCAATCATGACCCAGGAAAAATACCAACTTATATAGGATATGCTATGCTTGCACTGGGACTATTTTTAAATCTGTTTAATCCTTATTCCAGATTTGGAAGACTTGCAAGATTAAAGGTTGAAAATCTGTTAAAAGTTGCCCTTGTATTTGCATTTTTAGGCTTTTGGGGAAGTGCAGTTGCTGCGGAAAATCCCCATAAAATAGACCTTAAAGAAGCAATTCAAGAAGTTAAAAAAATAAATAAAGAACATGCAGATAATTTTGGAACATTACTTACCCAGTCTTCAGATGGAAGATTAGAGCCTATAGATACACTGGCTATTGATGTTTTAAATAAAGTTTCAAAAAGAAGGTCATTTTTTGGTCTTGACCATAACCAGATAATTCTGGGAATGCTTGTTCTGCCTTCTTATTGGCAGCAAATTCCTATAATCAAAGTTTCTCATCCAGCTATCAAAAAAATGCTGGGTATTTCTCAGGACGCGAAATATTTTGCATTTATAGATGCTTTTGATAAAGATGGAAACTACAAACTTGCAGATGCAGTTGATTATGCAAGAAGGAAAAGACCTGCTGAAAGAAACCAGTTTGATAAGGAGCTTTTAAAAATAGATGAAAGAATGAATATCTTATATATGGTATTCACAGGAGAGTTATTTAGAATATTCCCTAAAAAAGATGACCCTAACCATACATGGTATAGTCCCAAAGCTGCTGTTGAACATTTCCCTAAGGAAGAAGCTGAAAAGGTAAGAATGCTTTTAATTGCTTATTTTGCCGCCGTTGAAAGAGGAATAAAAGAAAATAAATGGGATTTAGCAGACAAAGTTCTTGCTGAGATAAAGAATTACCAGAAGATAAATGGGAAGGATATCTACCCATCAGAAACAAAAATAAAGGCAGAGATTTTATATAACAGGTTAAATATCTTTGAAAGATTAATATTTGTGTATTTATTTTCTGGGTTGGCTTTATTACTTCTTATATTTGCAAAACTTATTAAACCTTCTCTAAGGTTGGAACTACCAACCAGAGTTGTTTTGGGGATAATGATACTTGGGTTTATAGCCCATACATTTAATCTGGGGCTTAGATGGTATATAGCCGAACATGCCCCATGGAGTAATGGTTATGAATCAATGATTTATATAGCATGGACTATAGCCCTTGCAGGTATTGTTTTTGCAAGGCAGTCCCCTTTTGCTGTTGCCTCAACTGGAATTCTTGCTGGATTAACATTATTTGTTGCACACCTTAGCTGGATGGACCCTCAGATAACTAATATTGTGCCTGTTCTAAAATCTTACTGGCTTACAATACACGTTTCTGTAATCACAGCCAGCTATGGATTTTTAGGCTTGTCGGCTTTACTTGGATTTATAACATTAATTCTATTTATTATCAGAAATCCAAAAGTTCAGGACGAAAAACAAAGACAGATTGAGCTGTCTATCCTTGAGGCTACACGGATAAATGAGATGTCAATGATAATAGGACTTTCCCTTATTACCGTAGGAAACTTCCTTGGTGGTGTCTGGGCAAATGAAAGCTGGGGAAGATACTGGGGTTGGGACCCTAAGGAAACATGGGCACTGGTTACTATACTGGTTTATACAGCTGTTTTACATACAAGACTTGTTCCATGGATGCGTTCAACTTACGCCTTTGCTGTGATGTCTGTTTTGGCATTTTCTTCAGTTCTGATGACATATTTTGGTGTTAATTTCTATTTATCAGGACTACACTCCTACGCATCAGGAGACCCTGTTCCAATACCAACCTGGGTTTACTGGGCAGTTGCAATTATAGGCATAGTTATAATTCTTGCTTTTAGAAACAGAAAGATAAAAAGTTTTTAGATAAGGTTTTTGAGCTTATCTCTATGGATGATAAGCTCTTTTCCTTTTTTCTCTATTATTCCCTGCTGTTTGAATTTTTTCAGAATTCTTGAGAATGTTTCAGGAGTTATATTTAAAAGTGATGCTATTTTATTATGTTTAAGCTGATGGAATAAATCCTCATGCTCATATAGAAATTTAGCCACCCTTGTGATGGCATCCATCATCATATTCTGGACAATAAAGTCATTTAGAATTCTTATCTTGTCAGAAAGGGATTTGATTATATTAAATGATATTTCTGGGTCTGTTAGTAATTCCTGTTTAAATTTTTCAAAATCTATTGCCAATACTATACTGTCTGTTTCAGCTTCTGCTGAAGCAGGATATGGAATATTCTCAAAATTTGCCACTTCAGCAATCATATTTATAGGATAAAAATAGTGGAGAGTAATTTCATTGCCTTTGTTATCTGTTTTAAAAACTCTGATTGTTCCATCCAGTAAGATATAAAGATAATCTGGTTTGTCCCCTTCCCAGAAAAGTGTTTCTCCTCTATTTAGTTCTTTCAAGAAGGATATCTGTTGAATTTTTTCAAGTTGCTGGTCATTTAAATGTTTGAATAAAAATATATCCCGAGCCCTAAACATCGCGTCCCCTCTTTCTGTATTAGAGGAAATTATAACATAATATACGGAAATATAAGTTATTAAACAAAGCTAAGTATTATTTATTTCAGGTTGGGTTAGTAAAAGCTAACTTTTTGACCTTAGTCAATGTCTTTTATCTTTTAGATGTATAACAATAAACTCAAAAGAATATCGGGAGGAAAAGATGGCAGAAAAAAAAGAAATTCAAGTGGAAGGAGCAACAGTTCCAGTTTACCAGTATGAAGAGGATGGAATTATTTATTATGAGTTTGATACTTCAAAACTGGGACCCCCAGAACCAATGGTTAACGCCCTTGCAGTTCTATCTCTTATAGATAGCCCAAACAAAAGGGCTGTAATGATTAATCACAAAAAACCCATGGGATTATTTGAAAAAATTGAAGGCAAGTTTGATTATGAAGTGGAAGAGTTAGAAGATGGTAGATATAAAATAGTATTTAAGTTGAAAGAATAATGAGAATAGTAGGAAGTTTAGCTACCAAGTTTGCCCCTCCTTTTTCACTGGTTTTACATTATTTTATTGGAGGGGCTGCCTTAAATCTGATTGCTCTTATAGTTTTACTGTTGTTTGGTTCACAGTTTGCCCAGCCTTTTTATAATCTCCAAAATGCAGCTATTGTTCATATTCAACTTCTTGGTTTTGTGATGATGATTATATTCGGGGCTTTATATCAGCTAATTCCCGTTGCTCTGGAAGTCCCTGTTTTTTCGTTCAAACTGGGATACTTACAATTTTATATCTATTTAACGGGAATAATTATATTTGTGATTTCTCTAATTTATGGAAACTTATTCTTTCTATTACCTGTAGGAGCCACATTTCTTTATTTATCTATGGCAATTTTTATTTTTAACTTTTTTATGAGTTTAAAACATCTGGAAAAATTTGATATCACTTCAAAGTTTCTCATTGCAGCAAATATATCTCTATTAATAGGAATTTCTTTAGGTATTTTTCTTTCTTTAAATTTTTTTACAGGATGGGTATCTGATATTTTCAGGTTGGTAGTTACCCATATTATTTTTACACTGCTTGGATTTATTCCAATGGTTGTTATGGGTGTGTCTATGGTTTTACTTCCTATGTTTAGCCTTGCCCATAAGTTTAATGATAAATACATAAATATTGCTTTTTATCTTATGGTGATTGCTGTCTTTGGATTTGGATTAGGTTTTCTTTTTACAGGTAGTAATTACATTTTGGTATCTGGCATTTATCTCATTTTGCTTGGAATGGTTTTTTATCTTCTTCAGGTTTATGAAATTTATTCTAAAAGACCCCGACGAACCAAAGATATCGGAATGGATACTATGTTTTACAGTCATTTTATATTGATATTATCTATTATCACAGGATTGTTCATTCCGTTTATGGAAAAGGCTATATACCTATTTGGTATATCCCTTATTTTTGGTTTTTTCCCTGTTTTGATATATGGCAGTATGTTTAAAATTGTTCCTTTCTTAACGTGGTTCCACAGATTTTCAAGCCTTGTTGGAAAGAAAAAAGTTCCAATGCTTGCAGATATGTTGCCACAAAAAATACCTGATGTTCAGGTGGTTATATATTCTTTGGGATTTGTTGTTCTATTTATAGGAACATTTCTGCATATTTCTGTTATTTCCATTCTGGGAACAGTATTACTGCTAATAGCTGTTCTTATTTTTATCTATTTGATTTATTACATTCTCAATTTTAGAGTGGAGGACTAAAAATGGCAGTCACAAAGGAAGAGGTTTATAAAGCCCTCAAAAATGTTATAGACCCTGAAATTGGATTTAATATTGTTGATTTGGGGCTTGTTTATGATGTTGATATTCAGGATGGAAATGTAAAAATTAAAATGACATTATCATCTCCTTCATGCCCTTTATCTGGAACTATTCTTAGCTGGGTAGAAAGTGCAGTTCGGAATATAGAAGGGGTAGAGAATGTGGATATTGAGCTTGTCTGGGAACCCCCATGGACTATAGAAAGAGCCAGTGATGAGGTTAAAAAAGCACTTGGTATGGGTTAAATATTTAAAATATAAATAGGCCTATTTAATTGACCTATGTCAATGCTTTACCTTAATCAAGTTTTTAATTTAAAGTGTACAAAGCATAAATAATGGATATGGGATGAAAACTATAATACAAACAAAGGCACCAGACAGAAGAGTTCTTATAATTTCACGTAGAAATCAATCTCTTTTTTTATTCCACAGGATAGACAAAATTACCGCCTGCTGGGTCGGTCTATCCTGTTTAAATGGCGGAATAGAAATAGCCCAGCCCTGTGAGGTTCTGAAAGAATAGAACCTTACAGGAGAGGAGTAGAAGATGGAGGTTAAGGAAGAGAAAAAGCAAACCTCGGGATTTGAAATGTCCCGTAGGGACTTCCTGAAGACTACGGCTGCTGTAGCAGCGGCAGCTGCTGTGGGGGTGGAGGTCCCAGAAGATGCTCTGGCTGCAGCTTCACAGGCTGAAGCAGGTTGGAGATGGGATAAGGCAGTCTGCCGTTTCTGTGGAACAGGCTGTGGAATTATGATTGCGGTTAAGGACGACCGTATCGTTGCAGTAAAAGGTGACCCAAAAGCTCCAGTTAACAAAGGTCTGAACTGTATCAAGGGGTATTTCACAGCCAAAATTATGTATGGTGCTGACCGTTTAACAAAACCACTTCTTAGAATGAATGATAAAGGCGAATTTGACAAGAAAGGAAAATTCAGACCTGTAAGCTGGAAAAAAGCTTATGAAGTAATGGTGGAACAGTTCAAGAAAGCATACAACGAACTGGGACCAGAAGGGGTAGCTATCTTTGGTTCTGGACAGTACACAATTATGGAAGGTTATGCAGCTGCAAAGCTTATGAAAGCTGGTTTCCGCTCCAACAACATAGACCCTAACGCAAGACACTGTATGGCATCAGCTGTTGTTGGATTTATCCAGACCTACGGAATAGACGAACCACCAGGATGTTATGATGACATTGAGCTTACAGACACAATATTTGTCTGGGGCTCAAATATGGCAGAAATGCACCCAATTCTCTGGGCAAGGGTTACAGACAGAAAACTATCAGACCCAGACAATGTTAAAGTTGTTGTGCTATCCACATTCAGACACAGAACTATGGATTTAGCAGATATTGATATCGTATTTAGACCAAATACAGACCTTGCAATAATGAACTATATTGCGAGGGAAATCGTTTACAACCATCCAGAAGCAATTGACTGGGACTTTGTAAACAAATACTGCGTATTCACAACAGGTTATATTGATACTGGATACGGAATGAGAAATCCAGAGCATGCTAAGAAACTGGGATACAGTGATAAGGAACTGCAAATTATTAAGAAACAGGTTGCTAAAAAAGTATCAGCTCTGGAAGCTCCAGCCTTAAGTATCTATGGATATAAAGAAGGCGATATTATTGAAATGAAACATGCAAAACAGGCTGGTAAACACTGGATTATTTCCTTTGAGGACTTCAAAAAGGCTCTTGCACCATACACCCTTGACTATGTAGCCAGAATTGCAAAAGGTGACCCAGACGAGCCATTAGAACAGTTCAAGGAAAAACTGAAAAAAATGGCAGAACTTTATATAGACAAAAACAGAAAAGCCGTTACATTCTGGACTATGGGATTTAACCAGCACACAAGAGGTTCATGGGTAAACGAGCAAGCTTATATGCTTCACCACTTACTTGGAAAACAGGCTCAGCCTGGTAATGGTGCATTCTCTATTACAGGTCAGCCTTCAGCTTGTGGAACAGCAAGAGAAGTTGGAACATTTGCACACAGATTACCTGCTGATATGGTCGTAACAAATCCTAAACATAGAAAAGTATCAGAAAAAATCTGGAATGTTCCTCACGGAACAATTAATCCAAAAGTAGGTTCTCATATCGTTAAGATAATGAGAGACCTTGAAGATGGAAAAATTAAATTTGCATGGGTACAGGTATGTAACCCATGGCAGGATACAGCTAACGCAAACCACTGGATTAAAGCTGCAAGAAAAATGGATAACTTTATTGTTGTATCTGATTCTTATCCAGGTATATCTGCAAAAGTTGCAGACCTTATCCTCCCTGCAGCTATGATTTATGAAAAATGGGGAGCTTATGGAAACGCAGAAAGAAGAACACAACACTGGAGACAGCAGGTAACACCTCCAGGAGAAGCAATGCCTGACATTTACCATATTGTTGAGTTCTCCAAATTCTTCAAACTCAAAGAAGTATGGAAAGAATGGAAACTCTCAGATGGAACAGTCCTTCCAAATGTATTAGATAAAGCTAAGGAAATGGGTTATAGCCCAGATGATACTCTTTTTGATGTGCTGTTCTCAGAAAAAGCATTTAGAAGGTCAATACCTGACGTAGACCTTAGATATCCACAACCTGTTGCTAAGAACCCTAATACAGGAGAAATCCATCCAAACACATGTGCAGTTGGAGATAAAAGAACTGTTATTGGTGTAGATGGAAAACCATGGAAAGGATATGGTTTCTTCATAGAAAAAGCACTCTGGGAAGAGTATAGACTATTTGGTCTCGGACATGGACATGACCTTGCAGACTTTGACACATATCACAGAGTAAGAGGTCTCAGATGGCCTGTAGTTGACGGAAAAGAAACCCCATGGAGATTTAACGCAGACTACGACCCATATGCAAGAAAAGAAATTGAAGCTGGAAGAGCTCCAAGAGACGGAAAATTTGCATTCTATGGTCCTGCCTTCAAAAAACTACCAAAAGGTAATCTCTTTGATGTAACTGACCCTAAAAAAGTTGACCTTACAAATAAAACCAAAATCTTCTTCAGACCATATATGGATCCACCAGAGCCACCAGATAACGAATATCCATTCTGGCTGGCAACAGGTAGGGTTCTTGAACACTGGCACTCTGGAACAATGACAATGAGAGTTCCAGAACTTTACAGAGCTGTTCCTGAAGCTTACTGTTACATGAACCCTAAAGATGCAGAAAAACTTGGAGTTAAAGAAAACGACCTTGTATGGATTGAGTCCAGACGTGGAAAAGTCAAAGCCCGTGTTAAAACCAGAGGAAGAAACAGACCACCAAGAGGTCTTGTATTCGTTCCATGGTTTGATGAGAGGGTTTATATCAACAAGGTTACTCTTGATGCTACATGTCCAATATCTAAACAGACAGACTATAAAAAGTGTGCAGTTAAGATTTACAAAGCATAAAGGTGAGTTAAATTGGCTGAAGGAAAAAAGGTGGACAAAGGAAGACGTAAATTCTTTATCCAGATGCTCCAGGGGCTGGGTCTTGCAGCCCTTGGAGGTTCTATCTGGGGCGGATATGTTGCAGAAGCAAAATATGATGAACTGGTGCTAAGACCTCCTGGTGCACTTCCTGAGGAGGAATTTATCAAGAAATGTATAAGATGTGGTTTATGTGTAGAAGCCTGTAAGAATAGAGAAAATAACCCAGATACTACCAAACAGACAGCCACTCTTAGACTGGCAGCTCCAGGAGACCACAGACCCATAGAAAAAGGCAAGTATAATTATCCGAAGGAAGTTCCTGTAGGAACTCCTTACTTTGTCCCACGGGAAATTCCATGCTATATGTGTGAGGATATACCTTGTGTTCCACCTTGTCCAACAGGAGCATTAGACCCTGACCTTGTTTCCTCAGTCAAAAATGGAAAAAAAGTTCTGGATATTAATAAGGCACGTATGGGAGTTGCTGTTGTTGATGAAGAGAACTGTATTGCATACTGGGGGCTCCAATGTGATGCCTGTTATAGAGCATGTCCCCTTATAGATGAAGCTATAAAACTTGAACTTAGAAGAAATCCCAGAACAGGAAGACATGCCTTCCTACTTCCTGTTGTTTATCCAGATGTATGTACAGGATGTGGATTATGTGAAAGGGCATGTGTTACAGAAAAACCAGCGATATATGTGCTTCCAAGAGATATAGCCTTAGGTAGAGTTGGTAAGCACTATGTAAAAGGTTGGGAGAAAAAAGATGAACAGAGACTAAAAGGCTCCAAGGGTGTCGAGAAGACAATAACACCAAGAAGCGAGAAGAAACCGGAAGAATACCTGAACATAGAGGATTTGCTCGATGAAGAATAATCTAATCTACAAACACAGATTTCTGATAGCAAGAAGAATAGTCCAGATATCAATTCTCTTGCTTTATATAGGAGGAAATCTATACGGTTGGAAAATTCTACAGGGAAATCTGAGCTCTTCCAAACTATTTGATGTTATACCTCTTGCCGACCCCTATGCTACACTGCAGTTGTTCGCCACAGGAGCACTACTGGCAACAGACGTAATAATTGGAGCCTTAATAGTTTTATTCTTTTATATGTTTATTGGAGGAAGGGCTTTCTGTAGTTGGGTATGCCCTATTAACATGGTCACTGACCTTGCCAACTGGATAAGGGTCAAAACAGGGATACATAAAGAGGAATGGCAACTGAGATTATCCAGGAAAGTAAGATATTGGGTTCTTGGCTTAAGTCTCGTTGTTTCTTTTATTGTTGCTGCACCTGCGTTTGAACTTATAAGTCCAATATCTATGCTTCACAGGGGACTAATCTTTGGAATGGGATTTGGATGGGTTGCTGTCTTAGGGGTATTCCTGTTTGACCTGTTTGTAACAAAAAACGGTTGGTGCGGTCATGTGTGTCCTTTAGGTGGATTTTTCTCACTGGTAACAAAACCTTCCGCAGTTAGAGTTAAGCATGATGCTGATAAGTGTACCCTTTGTATGAACTGCAAAAATGTATGTCCGGAGAAGCAGGTTTTGTGGATGGTAGGAAAAGAAAGTGTGTTTGTATCTTCAGGAGAATGTATTAACTGCGGAAGATGTATTGAAGTTTGTAATGATGATGCACTTAACTTTGGTTTTAGATACAAACCAAATAAGGAGGAGAAGAACAATGCTTAGGAAAAAAATAGGATTATTGATGGCTATCCCAGCAATGGGAATATCCATAGCTCTTGTAGGATGTAATAAGGCTACAGGAACAACATCTGTAAGCTCAGGAAAAGCAATATCATCAGAAGAATTATCATATAGAAATCTTCCACTTGATGTTAATGCAACACCACCACCGGTAGAATTTCCAAAAACACCACCAGGAAAATCCCAAAGATTTCAGAGAGCTTATGAAAATGCTCCTCCAATGATACCTCATAGTGTAGAGGGACTATTACCTATTACTAAAAACAATAATGCCTGTCTTGGATGTCATGACCCTAAAGTAGCAAAATCGGTTGGAGCTACACCAGTTTCTCCAACACACTATATTGATTTCTTCCAGCTAATAAAAGGAAAGGTTGTAAAATTAAACAAACTTGACCCAGCAAGATGGAACTGTGTTCAGTGCCACGCACCACAGGCAAATGCAAAACCACTTGTTAAGAATACATTTAAACCAGATTATAGAAATCCAGAAACCAAGAAGAAAACAATACTTAACAAAAACGTATTTGAAGGGGTTTATTAATGTCCAAAAATATGGACAGGAGGGGCTTTTTAAAAGCCCTTCCTTTTATTCCTAAAGCAACGGTAGAAGAAATAAAAAGTCCATCTACAGACGAAAAAAAAGATATTATAAGACCTCCTTATACTCTACCTGATACAGATTTCTCAGTATGTTCCCAGTGTGATGGAAAGTGTGTTCTGGCCTGTGAAGAAAAAATCCTATACAGATTACAGGATGGTTCTCCCCATATAGTTTTTTCAACCACAGGTTGTACATTTTGCAAAAAATGTGCAGAAAATTGTGAATATGATGTTTTATCCTTAGAAAATCCTGAAAAAGTTCATTCATTTTTTAGTATAGAGAAGAATGCCTGCCTTGCATGGAATGGAACAATGTGTTTTTCCTGCAAAGAACCCTGCCTTGATAATGCAATAGTATTCCATGGACTATTTAATCCAGAAATTAATTTAAATCAATGCTCTGGATGTGGTTTTTGCTTAAATTCATGTCCAGTAGGAGCAATAAAGGTTTATCCTCTGGAAATAGAAAATGATGAAAAAAATATTTCTTAGCTTGCTTTTAGTTATAGGAACTACTCTTGCCACCACTGCAGAATTAGAAGATATACTTCAGTTAGATGGTGCCATCAGCGATATCTCTATTTCTGGTGAAAAAGCCTATGTGGCTACAGAAAGGGGTAAAGTTCAAATCATAGATTTAAAAACCCATAAGATAATAAATGAGATTTCTTATCCTAAATTTGAAGATTTTATGGGGGAACTACAACTACCGAAAGTTTTTTCTGTAGATGTATCTCCAGACCAAAAACTTATAGCTGCAGCAGTGCAGGCAACAAGAGGAGGTAGAGAAGTATATATATATCACGATGGAAAACTTACAAAGATAATTGATAGAAAAAAACATTTTCCTATTGCAAAACTTAGATTTGTTGATAATCAACATCTAATATTTGGTCTTACAGGAGATGAAATTATCCTTTTTGATTTAAAGAATAATAAAGTGATTTATAGAAATCCTGTAGGAATGTCCTTTTTCTCCGATATGGAAATAAACGAAAGTAAAACAAAAATTGCATTAAC
Organism: Persephonella sp.; assembly: GCA_027084095.1. Lineage (GTDB taxonomy): Bacteria > Aquificota > Aquificia > Aquificales > Hydrogenothermaceae > Persephonella_A. The sequence continues at coordinate 24,463 of JALWLQ010000166.1, read as the reverse complement.
AGATGAAAGTGGAGATACACGTATTATTGATATCAAATCAGGTAAAGTTGTAAAAGTGATTGAAGAGCTCAATAAAGATAAAGCCTTTGATGTTGACTTTAAAAATAATAGGACTTTCACCGGAGGTAGAGATAAGAAAGCTGTTTATTACAATCTTAACACTAACCAGTACCAAATATTTGACGCCGATGATTTTATGGTATTTTCTGTTGGGCTTAGTCCGTCAGGAAAAAGAGGTGCTTATGTTTATAATGACAAATTTAATGTAAAGGTGGTTAATACCGAGGAAGGAACAACTATCACATATTTAAAAGGACATAAATCAACACCCAGCAATATCAGATTTTTATCAGAAGAAAAACTCATCATCGGTTGCGATGATGGAAAAATATTTTTTTGGAGGTTAAAACAATGAATATTTCAAGTGCAGTAGTAGTAACTGAACCAGAACATGTAGAGGAAGTTATTAAAGAGTTAGAAGAAAGTGGTCTTTGTGAAGTTTACTTTCATGATAAAGAAAAAGGCAAAATCATCATTATTATAGAAGGTGAAGATGTTAATGAAGAGACTTTCAAATTAAGACAGATACAGATGATACCTAACGTTCTTTCTGCCAGCATGGTTTATTCCTACTCTGAAGAAGAATGGGAAAGTGCTGCAGAATATCTCCAAAAACTAAGTAATGATGTTCCAGAAATTCTTAACGATGAAAATGTTAGAGCAGAGGATATTGTTTATAAAGGTCATATAAAAGGATATATTAGTTAGTAAATATTGACTTAGAGCAATGAAAAATAAAATTAAAAAATTTATTAATTAATTATGATTAGGAGGCTCTGAGAGGGAGTTATGGATAAAACTTTTGATATGTTCTGGGAAACGGAAGTTCCCGAGAACCAACTGATAATTTCCAGAACAGACCTGAGGGGAATTATCACCTATGTTAATGAGACCTTTGCTGAAATTTCTGGATATAAACCTGAAGAACTTATAGGAAAACCCCATAACATAATAAGACATCCTGATATGCCTAAGTCCGTTTTCAAAGAACTGTGGGAAACTATAAAACAAGGTAAAACCTGGCAAGGTTATGTTAAAAATCTCCGTAAAGATAGGGGATATTACTGGGTTCATGCAACTATTTCTGGAGTTTACAAAAACGGCGAACTTGTAGAATTCAAATCAATGAGGGCACCTGTTCCAAGGGAAAAGAAAAAAGAGATGCAGGACTTATATGACAGAATGAGAGAAGAGGAAGGAGGGCCAGTCAGAGTAGTTATGTACCTGCCTAAAAAAGTTTATGACCGTCTTGAAAATTTATCTAAAGAAATGGGCATATCAGGGGAAGAAGTTATAGAAAAACTTTTAGAAAACTGGCAAACATAAGAAGGAGGTTTTTGGTTATGAAGGGAAAAGTGCTTAACTTAGGAGCAGCAGCCCTGTTAGCAGGTGGAGCATTCCTGCTTTCGGGTCAAACAGCAACAACAAATGCTCAGAATTTACTTGGAGCTTCATTTATTGAAAATGTCAAACCTTATCTTGAGTTCAGACCCAGATATGAGTATGTTGACCAGGAAAATACAGGAAAGAAAGATGCTAACGCTCTAACAGTCAGAACAAAAATCGGTGTAAAAATCGGAACAGTTCTTGGAGTTCAAGGATTATCAGCAGTTTTAGAAGCTATTGATGTTTCTGCACTGGTGGATAATTACTCTCCTCAAAGGGACAAATATGAAACAGTTTTAGACCCACACAAAGCACGTCTAACACAGGCATACATTGCATATTCCCTTGGAAATTACACTCTTGTTGCAGGTAGAAAATATGTAGCGATTGACGACCACAGATTTATAGGAACAGTTAACTGGAGACAAATGCCTCAAACTTTTGGAGTATTAGCTGTTGCAGGTAAACCTGTACAGGGACTTGATTTCTTACTGGCAGGAATTTATGAAAGAAAAGGTATCATTGACAGCTTAAACGCAGACTGGAAACTGGATAAAATGCCAATTGTTTTAGATGTTAACTATAAAGTTATTCCACAATTAAGGATTAAAGGCTTTGCGTATCTTATAACAGATGTTCACAACACTTACGGGATTAAAGCATCAGGAAAAGTTGACCTGAACGGAATAAAAGTTTTCTATCTTGGAGAGTATGCAAAACAAACAGACCCTTATGAAAACGATAACCTTGACACAAAACCAAACATAGATACAAGTTATTACAGATTAAAAGTTGGTGCTGCTGCAATGGGATTTTTTGCTAAGGTAATGTACACATACTTTGGAGATAGAAATGGTAAAGATGCAGGTTTCTCAACACCACTTGCTACACTCCACAAATTTGATGGATGGTCAGATGTTTTACTAACAGGTGCAGCAAAAGGATTTGATTATGGTATGAAAGAATGGTGTTTAGCAGCAGGATATAAAAATCCAGAAATTGGAAAATTTATGATTGCATATCTCACATTTGACTCAGATAAAGACCCTGGCACAATAGGAAAAAGCATAGGTTCAGAAATAGATGCACTTTATTCCAAAAAATTAACAAAAAGACTTTCATTCCTTGCTAAAGCAGCATGGTATAACGGAGATAACGGATACTATACACGAGGAGATTTAAAAGGGAAAGATGATGTAACAAAATACTGGTTACAACTTGATTACAAATATTAATTTTTCAATCAAATCCTGAAAGGAGGGATACTATGAGGGCAAGAAAACTTGCAGGCGGGCTTATAAGTGCTGCTCTCCTTACTGGAACAGTAGCATTAACAGTTAACACCGCCTTAGCAGAAGAAGGAGCACCTCCTCTTACAAAAGAGGAGATGAAAAAAGCATCCAAGATTTATTTTGACCGATGTGCTGGTTGTCACGGAATGCTCAGAAAAGGAGCTACAGGACCTGCCTTAACACCAGAAAGACTTAAAAAACGTGGTTTAAACATTGAGGCAATTAAGGCATTCATCTACAACGGAACTCCAGGTGGAATGCCTGACTGGGGTAAACAGGGAGTTCTTACAAAAGATGAAATTGACCTTATGGCAAGATTTCTACTTAATCCACCACCTAATCCACCATTACTTTCATGGGAACAGATTAAAGAATCCTGGAAAGTGTATGTCCCTGTAGAAAAAAGACCCAAAAAAGCTGCAAATCCAAACTGGCAAAACTTCTTTGGTGTAATCCTTAGAGATGTTGGTAAAGTTGCTATTATTGACGGAACAACCAAAAAACTTCTCAACATAGTTGATACTGGATTTGCTGTTCATATTCTCAGAACATCTGCTTCAGGAAGATACATGTACTCTATCGGTAGGGATGGTAAAGCTACTGTTATTGATATGTGGATGAAAAAACCTGACAAAGTGGCAGAAATCAAAGTATGTTATGACGCACGTTCCATAGATACAAGTAAGTATCATGGATACGAAGACAAATATGCAGTTGTAGGTTGCTACTGGCCACCATCATTTGTAATTCTTGACGGTAAAAATCTGAAACCGATTACAAGACATGCAACAAGCGATTACTACTATGACACAAAAGACTTCGTTAGAGAGGCACGTGTTGCATCAATTGTTGCATCTCACTATGACCCATTATGGATACTGAACATCAAAGAAGCTGGACAGGTATGGCTCGTTGATTATGAAAATGTTGATAAAGGAACAGTTAGCGTTGATATGATTGATGCAGAAAGATATCTCCATGACGGTGGCTGGGACTTATCTAAGAGATACTTCTTAGTTGCTGCTAACATGAGAAACAAAATAGTAGTTGTTGATACCAAAGAGAAAAAATTGGCAGCTATTGTTGAAGTTGGAACAAAACCGCACCCAGGAAGAGGAGCTAATATTGACCATCCAAAATATGGACCAATATGGTGTACAGGTCATATAGGTGAAAAGAGAATTGCATGTATTGGAACAGACCCTAAGAAACACAAAAAGTACGCATGGAAAGTTGCTAAGTGGATAGAAATGCCAGGAGAAGGTGGAGGTAACTTATTTATCAAAACACATCCTAATTCCAAGTACCTTATTGCAGATAGACCTCTGAACCCAGATAAGAACCTCCAAAGAAGCATATTTGTATTTGACAAGTACTCATTCAAACTTGTTAAAACTCTGAAAGTGCCTGATGACATTCCAGGAAGAGCTGTTCATCCAGAATTTAACAAAGGTGGTTCAGAATTCTGGATTTCTGTATGGGCAAGAAAAGACCAGCCATCAGCTATACTGGTTTATGATGCCAATACACTTAAGTTGAAGAAAGTTATCAAAGGTGATTGGGTGAGAACACCTACAGGTAAGTTTAATGTATACAATACAATGAAGGATATCTATTAATGAAAAGAATAATCCTGCTGCCGCTAACCCTCCTGATAGTGTTTGGTGCCTTTGCAGGGGAGTTGGCTAAAGGGAGCCAGCTGTACCAGAAATATTGTGCCTCTTGTCATGGGGTGGACAGAGCCGGTACAGTGGCTCCCCCTCTTTTACCTTTATTTTTAAAAAAAATTCCTGAAAAAAAACTGATTAAAATCATCAAAAATGGTCTTCCTGCAACCCAAATGCCCGCTTTTCCACAACTTACAGACCAGCAAATTAAAGAAATAATAGCATATATCAAATCTCCAGCCAAGATTAACTGGTCAGAAGATAGAATTGTAAAATCCATACAGATTAATAAAAATTCTAAAACCAAAAAACTTCCTGTAAAAAATATAAAAAATATTGTAGCTGTTGTTGAAAGAGGTCATCAAAAAGTATGGATAATGGAAGATTTAAATATTCTGGATAAATTTGACTTCAAAAATGTCCACGGAGGCTTAAAGTTTTCCCCATCAGGATGGAAAATCTATATTCCATCAAGGGACGGCTGGGTAGGAAGATACGATATAGATAAAGGTTCTTTTTATGGAAAAGCAAGAGCCTGCGTCTATCTAAGAAATGTATCCCTTGACAGAACAGGGAAATATCTTCTTGTTTCCTGCTGGCTGCCAAAATCCATAGTTATTCTTGATGCGGAAAGCTTTAAGCCTGTAAAATATATAAAACAGGATGCCTTGATATCTGCTATTTATGAGCTTTATTCAAAAGATAAAGCAATTTTTACTTACAGAGATAAAGCCAAAATAGGATTTTTAGATACCAAAACATTTGAGATAACCTACAAAAATATTCCTGAACCTTATGAAGATTTCTTTATAGACCCATTTGAAGAGTATGTAATAGGAAGCTCACGAAAAGGCACAAGATTATCTGTTTACAGTCTTTCTGAGAACAAAGAAGTTTTTTCTTCAAAAATGGAGGGTATGCCCCATTTAGCCTCAGCATCAATATGGTATAAAAAAGGCAAGTTTTACTTTGCTACACCCCATATCACAAAACCTTTTATTACCGTCTGGAACCTTTATGACTGGAAATTTGTTAAAAAGGTAGATATTGGAGGAAACGGATTTTTTGTCAGAACCCATCCAACAACCCCTTATCTATGGACAGACAACGGAAAAGACAAAATAGTTCTTATAAACAGGGATGATTTTTCAGTTAAAACAATAGAAACCAAAAAGGGCAAAAGGGTTATACATACAGAGTTTAACGGAGATGGAAATCTGGCTTATGTTAGCCTTTACAACAAAGATGGAGACCTTCTTATCTACGACAGCATAACCCTTAAACTTTTAAAGGATATACCTGCAAGTATTCCTATTGGAAAATACAATATTGTAAACAAATCCAGAAAATACCAGCCTGTATTATTGGGTAAACAGGTTTTTATGGAAAAATGCTGGGGCTGTCATCATCAAACCCAGGAGGCATTTGCCCCCTCATTTAAATGGATAGTAAACCACAGAAAACCTGAAGAAATTGCAGCCCAGATAGCAAATCCTGAAGTTATGTATAAGAAACTTGGCTACGAAAGAAATGCAATGCCGAAGTTAAATCTTTCTTCTTATGAATTAAGGGCTATAATGTCTTATATGATGCAATTTAAGGATAAAAAAGATGCTAAGAATAACTGAGTATATTAAAAAGACTTTAGATGGAAAGGAAATCAGACCTTTTAATGGAAAAATCCTAATCTGGAACCTTACAAATGCCTGCAACCTTTTCTGTCAACACTGCTATTCAGCAGCAAACACCTCAAGAAATGGCGAGATTTCAATTGATGAAATAAAAAAACAAATCCCATATCTTAAAGAAGCTGGTGTAAAGGTTCTCATTCTTTCAGGTGGAGAACCCCTTATCAGAGAAGATATATTTGATATTGCCCAGCTCTTTAATGAAAATGGTTTTGTGACAACACTTTCAACAAATGGCCTTTTAATAAATGAAAAAAATATAGACCAGATAAAAAAGCAGTTTTCCTATGTGGGAATAAGCATAGACGGGGATGAAGAAACCCACGACAGATTTAGAGGAATGAAAGGAGCCTTTAAACGCTCCATGGAAGCTGTAAGGCTTGTTAGAGACAGGGGCATAAAAGTAGGTATAAGATTTACCCTGTCTTCAATGACAGAAAAAGCTCTGCCCTTTATCTTCTCACTGGCAGAAAAAGAAAATATCCCAAAGGTCTATATATCCCATCTTGTTTATTCAGGGAGAGGAAAACATTTATCACAGGCAGAAAAAGAAAGATACAGAAAGCATGTTGAATTCATAATAGACAAATCCTTTGAGTATGTGGAAAAAGGTATTCCTATAGATGTGGTAACAGGAAATAATGAAGCAGATGCAGTTGTTTTATACTACAGATTCAAAGAAAAATATCCAGAAAAAGCTGAGCTTTTATACCAAAATCTTAAAAGATGGGGCGGAAATCAGGCAGGTGTCAGGATTTTTGATATTGATTACAGAGGATATGTAAAGCCAGATACATACTTCCCATACAAAATTGGAAATATCTACGAAAAGAACTTTTATGATATTGTGAATTCAAATGGACTTATGACTAAACTCCGCCAGCATCCACGTCCGGTTAAAGGAAGATGTGCAAATTGCAGATATCTTGAAATATGTAATGGTAATTCCCGTTCACGAGCTTATGCAGTTTACGGAGATATATTCGCAGAAGACCCAGACTGCTATATATTCGAAGAAGGAGAGGGTAATGAGAAAAGCACTGCTTCTACTGCTTATACTGGTTAATATTTCTCTTGCTGAAAAACTTTATGTTGTGGAAAGGGAAAGAGGTTCCCTTGCAGTGATTGAAAATGACAAACTTGTTGGAGAAATCCACGACCTTGGAAATCTAAACCATGCAATAGTAAAAACTGACGGGGATTACAGCTATTGCATAGCCAGAAATGGATATTTTTCAAAAATAGATAACAGAAACGACAAATTACTTAAAAAAATAAAACCAGGAAACAGTGGAATAGGATTTACATTTATTGATAAATATATAGCAATTGCCCATTATGACCCAAAGAAAGTAACCATTCTCACAAAAGACCTTGATATCTATAAGGAAATCCAGACAGGCTCAAGAAATGTAGGAATAAAACCATACAAAAACCTTCTCACATTTGCCCTTATGGATAAAGATGAAATATGGGTGCTTGATGCAAAAAAAGATTTTCAAAGGGTATACAAAGTTGAAAATGCAGGTAAAATGCCCTTTGATGCTTTGATTGATAAAAACAGGTATATAGTAGGCTTTTTCAAAGAAAGAGGTGTTGGAATTCTGGATTTAGATAAATTTGTATACAAAAAAGCAAAATTCCTTTCTAAAAACAAACAGGAAATTGTCTTTAAAATCCCTCACTTTGGAATGTGGGGTGTTGCTGGCAATGTAGCACTTATCCCGGCAGTTGGAGAAAAAATGGCTTATGTTGTTGATATAAATAAAATGGCTGTTATTGACCATATAGACCTTGCAGGTTTACCTGTTTTTATATCAGTATCCCCTGATAAGAAAATAGCAGTTGTTAATTACAGCGGAGATAAAGACAATTTATTATCTATTATAGACCTGAAAAAACTACAAGTTATCAAAACCTTTCCAGCAGGTAAAAGGGTAATGCATGTTAGATTTTCAAAAGAGGGTAAAAAACTATATGTATCCTCATATTTTGATAACTCTGTAAAAATCTTTGATACAAAAAACTGGAAAAAGCTGAAGGAAATTACTGTTCCAAATCCATCAGGTATTTTTATTGTTAGATAAAGGGGGATACTGTCATGGGTAAGGTTTATATTGTTGGAGCAGGACCAGGAGACCCGGAGCTTTTAACGGTAAAGGCTGTAAGGGTTTTGAAAGAAGCAGATGTGATACTTTACGACAGACTTGTTAATCCAGAAATTCTGTTTTATGCAAAACCCGGTTGTGAGCTTATATATGTAGGCAAAGAAGATGGGAAGCATATCTTGGAACAGGATAAAATAAATTTTCTGATATACGACTTCGCTACAAAAAATGATATTGTTGTTCGTCTTAAAGGTGGAGACCCTTTTGTATTTGGTAGAGGTGGTGAAGAGGCTATTTTTCTAAAAGAAAAAGGAATTCCTTATGAAATAGTTCCAGGAATAACCTCTGCCATTTCTGTCCCTGAATATGCAGGGGTTCCTGTTACCCATCGTGGAGTTGCTTCTTCTTTTGCAGTTGTGACAGGACATGGCTCAAAAGGCCAGTTTCCGGATATTAACTGGGATGCCTTATCAAAAATTGATACTGTTATCTTTCTGATGGGAGTTGCAAATAGGGAAAAGATAGCCCAGTATCTAATAGAAGCAGGAAGATCTCCTGAAACGCCTGTTATCTTTATAGAAAAAGGTACAACCAAGGAACAAAAAGAAATCACAGCAACATTAAAAGAAGTGGCCGAAGGAAAGGTGAAAGTTTATCCACCTGCTATTTTCCTTGTTGGAGAAGTGGTTAACCTAAAAGACAAAATAAGCTGGTTTGAAGAAAACTTAAAAAAGGTGGAGATATGATAGCCACACTGTCAGAGATTGAAAAAAAGGTAATTTCTCAATTACAGGAAGGAATTCCAATAGTAGAAAGACCTTTTGAAAAATTAGCATCTGAGATTGGTATTTCACAATCAGAATATCTGGATATAGTCAGAAATCTAAAAGAAGAAAAAATTATAAGGCAGATTTCTCCCATTTATGATACAAAATCCCTTGGATATGATAGTTCACTTGTGGCTTTCAAGGTGGAAGATGATATTGAAAAAGTTGCCCAGTTTGTTAACTCCCATCCGGGAGTAAGCCACAACTACGAAAGAACCCATGAATTTAACCTGTGGTTTACCATAGCAGTTCCACCAGACAGTAGTCTTGGACTTGAAAAAACTGTTCAATTAATTGCTGAAAAAAACAATATCAAACAGTATGCAATTTTAAGGACTGAAAAACTGTATAAAATAGGAGTTAAACTGGACACAGAGGGAACAAAGAAAAAAGAAAAAATAAAGAAAACCAGAACAAAAATTGATTATCAACTCCAAGAAGAAGATAAAGAAATTATAAAGATATCTCAGGAAGATATCCCCCTTGTAGAAAATCCATTTGGAGAATATGCCAGACAATTGGGGATAACCCACGATTATCTACTGGAAAAACTGAATTTATATCTGAAAGCAGGACTTATGAGAAGATTTGCAGCAATCCTTTATCACAGAAAAGTAGGTTTTAAAGCTAATGGAATGACTGTATGGAATATCCCAGAGGAAAAAATAGATGAACTTGGGTATAAACTGGCATCTTACAAAGCTGTAACCCATTGCTATAAGAGAACAACCAATGAACACTGGAGATATCCTCTTTTTTCCATGATACATGCCCAGACAAAAGAAGAACTGGAGAAATTTGTTAAAGATATTGCCCAGGAAGAAGGAATACAGGACTATCTAATCCTCTACTCAACTACAGAATTCAAGAAAAAAAGAATTAAGTATTTTTCAGATGAGTTTTACAGGTGGGAAAATAACCATTTCACTTAAGTCAAACAGGTAAAGAATTTTTAATTTATCTTTTGTCTTTGAATTGGTTTTAAATAAAAAAAGCCCCCTTTCGGGGGCTTTTTTTTATGCTGTTGCAGTAGCAGGAGCCTCTTTTCTTGACAGATATAGTTTATAAATCAGGTCTACCAGGATTAAAACAGCACCAGCTATGATTAGAAGGTCAGGTATCAGTCTTATCCATAACCAGAAGCCCATTCCTTCAAGAACTTCTCTTGTTCTTGCTACCCAGTATCCATAGTTATATGCCCACTCCATTTGTTTTTCACCAATTACAAGCACAGGGAATGCAAAGATGAATATTCCAGCTGTTGTAAGCCAGAACGCCAGATTTGAAACTTTTTCATCCCAGTGGAGACCTTTAGCCAGTGCATTTGCTCTGGCAATAAGATACAGGAATGCTATTGAGATATATCCAAATGCACCAAGGAGTGCCACGTGACCATGAGCCATTCCAAAGTATGTTCCGTGTTCATAGTAGTTAACAATTGGCAGGTTGATTAACATTCCGTAGAAACCAGCACCAAGCCAGTTAAGGAATGCTGAACCTGCAAGCCAGAGGAATGCCATTCTAAATGGGAATGCTTCTCCTTTTTTCTTGATATGGAGATACTCTTTTGTAGCTTCAATCATCAGGATAACCAGTGGTAATGGTTCAAGAGATGATAGAACACCACCCCATGCAATCCAGTATTCATTTTCACCCATCCAGAAGTAGTGGTGACCAGTTCCTATTGTTCCTGCAGCAACAATCAGGAATGCTTCGAAGAACATCATAATTGTTGCAAATCTTGCACTTACAAGTCCCAGTGCAACTGTCAGGAATGCCAGAGTTCCAGCTGCAAATAACTCAAATGTATTTTCAACCCAGAGGTGAACAACCCACCATCTAAAGTAATCATCAATTGTAAAGTTTGGCATTATTTTGTGAAGAGGTGCCATTCCAGCCATATACAGAACAGCAATGGCAAATGCAGACCATATCATCATTTGAAGTGGTGGAGTGACTTTTTCAGCCTGTCTTACGGTAAAGAAGACTATGGTAAACCATAGAACCAGACCTACAACAAGACCAATATCCCATACTCTACCCAATTCAATATACTCTCTACCTTCAGAACCGAGCCAGAACCATAATTCACCTGGAAGTTTTCCAAGGGCACCAAGCCAAAGACCTATCAGACCACCACCACCAACAATAAGCAGAGCTACCCAGAGAATATCTACTGCTATAGGGAATTTGAAATCCTTTCCTCCAGATGCAAGAGGTGCTACAAATAATCCACCAGCGAGCCATCCAATTGCAATCCATAGGACAGCAAGGTTAAGGTGGAACTCCCTTGCTACGTTAAATGGGAAGAGAGATTGAGGTATAATCCAGTTATGGCTTGGGTCTGCAAATAGGTGAGCCATATAACCACCCATTAATGTTTGAAGCACAAAGAATAATGGAACAAGAGGAACGTATTTGATAACTTTTTGTTGCATTGGGGTGAGTTTTGTTATTTTGAGAGCTTCAGAGTATTCTTTTTCTGTATCAAACTTCAGGAAGTAATCGTAGAAAGCCCACATTACAACGATTGTTAATGCCCAACACGCCATGAATGCTACTAAAGACCAGAATAAAGAAGAGTATCCAACATCAAGTCCTATTGCAGGTTCAGGAGGCCAGTTATTAGTATAAGTAGGGTGCATATTCAGTGCTTTGTAAACATTTAGAGAATCTCCCAGGGATTTAATCACAGATACATCTTCCTTTGGCTCCATTCCGGGTCTTGGTGTTACAGCAACAAGTGTAGTCCAGTCTACGAAATCAGCAATTTTATCAGCCTCTTCAGGTTTGATAATTCCTCCAACCCATGCATAATTTGGGTTTCCTTTTACCAGAAACTCTACCAGTTTTTTCTTTGCAGCCTGATATGCTTTTTCGTGTTGGGGAGTGATTTGAGTAACACCCTCTTTTAATATTGATTTCTGACGTACATCTTCTGTCACCAGGTAATCAATCTGTGCTTTTTCCTCTTTGGAAAGACTGTTATAGTCCTTTCCAAACTTTTCCTGTGCGTAGATGTTTTGAAGATTGACTATCTTTTCGTGAAGTATCCATGCTGTGTAATCGGGACCCATGTATGCACCGTTACCAAGAAGAGTTCCATGGTTCATAATAACGTATTTCTGGAAGTATGCCTTACCCTGAACAATGTCATCGTAAGTATAGAGTGTCTGGGTACCCTTCACCTCTTTAGGAATAGGTGGAACATTTTTAATCTGGTCAACTGTGAGATACAGAAAAATACCCACAGCAGCTATAGTGGATAGAACGAAAATCAGGAACCACTTCTTAGAAGCTGCATCTGTTAGGTTGCTCATCTCCTAAACCCTCCTATGTAGTTAAATAAACTCTTATTAAATACACAACTAAATAACTAAAAAACATAATTCCAAAAAGTTTTTTATATACTCGGGCTTCACCTCCTTTGTATATCAATGCTAATGAGATAATAAACAAAACGACTACATATCCTAAAATCATTACAAGAGCACTCTGACCCATTGGATTTGAAGTGAGGTCATCCATTCCGGTCATTGTCAGTATAGATAGAAGCAATATTCCTGTTGTTCCTGTGAGTAAAACGAAGATAAAGGCAATTTTAAGATATCTTTTAACAATATTTTCTTTAAGTATTTCTTCATCTCCTATCATGAATACCAAAGCCATACCGAAGAAACCTGCATTGGAAACTACGTGTATCATATATGACAATTTCCACAGCCATGAACCAACTTCCATCATGATTAGAAATTTATCCTCCTATCATCCTGATAATCGCAATTACACAAGGCCCTGCCAGTGCGAGAAAAGAAACTGCAAGGAAAATAACCAGCGATATTACTATAGCCCATTGTTTTGAAGTCCATTCTTTCAATCAATTTCCTCATTCTAAGATATTTCATACTTTTTTGTCTTAAATTAAAAGGGATAAATAAAGATTGCATTGACCTGAATCAAGTATAATATTTTATTGAGAGTATAGAAAATATACTATCTACCTGAAAATTAGACTATAGAAGATATACAAAATATCATTGACATAATAGATATTAAATTATAGTCTTTATTAAATTTTAATCAAGGGGACTAAAATGGCTGAATTGCATGCTCCTATAGTACATTTTGCAATAGCATTAACTATTGTTGGTGTATTGTTTGATTTCGTGGGATTTGCTTTGAAAAAGGAAACTTTAAGGCATGCCGGTTTCTGGACTTTTATAGTTGGAGTACTATCTGTATGGGGAGCTATGTTTTCTGGAGAAGCTGCCGAGGAAGTAGTGGAACATTTTGTGGAAGGAACAAGTATAGAAGATATTTTTGAAACCCATGAAGAGCTGGGAAAGTTCCTTCCCTGGATATTTACAGCCCTTGGAGTATTTAGGGTCTTTCTCTATCTAAAGGAAAATATGAAACTATTTGTTGTTTATCTAATTTTAGCCCTTATTGGAATTGGATTAGTAGGGTATCAAGGCAGAATAGGTGGAAAACTGGTTTACGAATACGGAGTTGGTGTTAAACCTTTAATGGAAAAAATGCCTGTAAATCCAGAAAAACATCATGAGGAGGAAGATGATTAAATATATAAATCTGTTCCAGCAAAAATTATATTAAGCGTATATATCTATACGATGGTTGCCTTCATTGGAAGGCTTTTCCTTTTTTTGTTTGTTTCTTTTCTTTTTAGACTTTTTGTATACAGTCCATAATCTTTTCTGGGATTTTTCATCTGTTACAGGCTTTATTTTTAAAACATTTGTAATGTTTGGCCAATCCATACCAACTACCTCCCCCTTATTAATATAAGATTAAGTTATAAAAAAGCAACTTTTACTTCTTTACTCTTTTTTCCTTTACACTTTCAGGCATTTCAAGGGTCAATACAGCCACCAGCCATAGGAAAGTGATTATTCCAAGGAATATAAAAACTGCTTTATGTCCATACTGGAGTAGATAACCAGCTGCAGCACCACCTACAAAAGCACCAAGAAACTGGGCAGTATTAAAAACACCGGAGGCAGTTCCTTTCACCTGTGGCTTTGCATATCTGCTCATAAGGGAAGGCATTATCGGTTCCAGCATCATAAATCCTGTAAAGTAAACAATAATAGCTATTATTGCAGGGACAAACTGGTTTTCAAACTCCATAAAAAGACCAAAAGAGAAAATAAGGATGAGGATGGCAACTATTTTCACCTCTTTTATTAGACCTTTTTTTTCAGCAATGATAGTTGAGGGAACCATTAAGGTTAGACCAACAAGAAACATAACAAGATAAACTTTCCATAAATCTCCTACATCCATGAATTGTTTTAGTATCAGTGGGGCAGATGTGAAAACAGCTGTAAGACCCATATGGAGAACAAACATCCCAAAATCCATTTTAAGCAGGTTTTTATCTTTTAAAACAGTTCCCAGATACGAACCTGTAAACTCTGCATCTTCATGGTGAACTATTACTTTTGGTTTTGGTAATCCCCAGACTATATAAGGAATAGAAATCAAAGCTAAAAGTGCTGTAAAACCAAATACACCGGCAAGTCCAAAATGAGCAGCTATCCAGGGCCCCAGAACCATACCAAAGGCAAAAGCCATTCCTATGGAAGCCCCTATTGTTGCCATTGCCCGTGTTCTGATTTCTTCACGGGTAAGGTCAGCAATAAGGGCTATAACAACTGAAGAAACAGCTCCCATACCCTGTAAAAATCTACCTGCTATAAGAAGGTATATATTCTCCTGCAGTGAAGCATAAGCTGATAGAAGGCTACCAAAAACAAATATTATTGTAGAGAATAAAAGAATAGGAATTCTTCCAATTTTATCACTTAAAAGTCCATAGGGTATCTGGAAAAAAGCCTGAGTTAATCCATAGGCACCAATGGCAAGTCCTACAAGAAATGATGTTGCTCCTGGAAAATCATGGGCATATATACTTAAAACAGGTAAAACCAGAAATAGTCCAAGCATTCTCAGAGAAAATATTGCAGAAAGACCAAGGGTTGCTTTTTTTTCTACAGGTGTAAAATCTTTGTCTATCAATTATCTTACCTCTGGTTAGTATTTATTAACCTAATTATACCCCTCAAAAAAGGTGGGTTTAATATTATCTATATCATAAAAGTTCTAATCTCTTATATGAAGAATATCCAGTATTTTTTGAAAGTTTTCTTCTGTTTTATTTTTTTTGTAAACTTTTGCTGCTTCTATCAGCTTTTCTTTATCAAATTCTGGAAGATACTTGCTCCCTTCTCCTATTATAAATTGAATTAGCTGGGTTACATTCTGAAGATTTTTAGAAAATTTGCTTCTTTCAAAATCAATTAGATAAACCTTCAAGTTGTCATCAATCAGAACGTTTGTGTATGGTCTATGCATTTCCTCTTTGTTTATACCAAGTTTATCCAGAACTCTTGCCTGTTTTAGAAGCTGGGAAATAAGAGTTTTTGCGTTTTCTTTGTTGATTACCTTTTTTAATGGCTGTCCGTGGATAAACTCATACGCTATAAAGTCTTCACCAGCAAGAACAAGTTTTCCACCTATGCCATACTTATTAATAATTTGAAGTATCTGGGCTTCTTTTTGGATATTTGGAATAAATTGTTCCTCAGAAGCCACTTTAAATGCCAGCTCTTGATTGTCTAAATAACCTCTGTAGACCTCCCCTCTCCATCCTTCCCCTATTAACTGTAAGTTTTTTATTTTGCTTTTTATGTCTTCAAATTTCATATTCGTAGTGTTGTGAATAGAAATTCACTATTATATCCACTATCTCATCAAGGTCATCAACTATCTGGAACAGCTCAAAATCTTCAGGAGATATGTATCCATCTGCAAGAACTTTATTTTTTATCCATTCCACAAGTCCATTCCAGTATTCGCTACCATACATGATAACTGGAAAAGGTTTTAGCTTTTTGGTCTGAATTAACACCAGTGTTTCTGTAAGCTCATCAAGGGTTCCGTATCCACCGGGGAATAAAACATAAGCTGTTGCATATTTGTTAAACATAACTTTTCTGGCAAAAAAATAGCGGAAATTAAGTGTTACTGTTGCATAAGGATTAGGAACCTGCTCCATAGGAAGTGTTATATTCAACCCTACAGAACGACCTCCTGCCTCCTTGGCACCTCTGTTTCCGGCTTCCATTATTCCAGGACCACCACCGGTGATTATAGAAAAGCCTTTTGCTACCAGTTTCTTTGCAAGTTCTCTGGCAGCTTCGTAATATTTGTTTCCTTCTTTTACCCTTGCAGAACCATAAAAGGTTACTGCAGGTATAAACTCAGGTAAAACTTCAAATCCATCAACAAAATCACCTATGATTTTGAATAATCGCCACGCATCTTCCTTTTTTAGCTCGTTAATGAAATATTTCTCTTCCATCTTTACTCTCCTGATTTTCTTCTTGCTTTATTTAATACCCTTTCTGCCTCTCTTATGCCCATGGCTGCAGCTTTTTCAAGGTCTGAGATGGCTTTTCTATACTCACCTTTTACGTAATTACCATGTTCATAATAAAGTTTACCCCTTAAATAATAAGCATAAGCATTGTTAGGATTATATTTCAATACCATTGATAAGTCATTTATAGCCTTCCTGTAGTCTTTCAGTTTTAGATAAGAAAGAGCTCTTGTATGGTAAACATCCTCATTTTTATAACCTTTGTTTATTGCTTGGGTTAAATATGTTATTGCTCTTAAATATTTTCCCTTGTAGTAATAAATTTTCCCAATATAGTAGTAAACTTCTGGATTTGTATGACCAGAAGTTTCGGCTTTTAGAAAATACTTAAGTGCCAGGTCATAATTTTTTAGAGAATAATAGTATTTACCTTTTATATAATAAGCAAATGATAAGTTCTTACCTTGTTGTATTAAAATGTCTGCATAATGATTGGCTTTTGATAGATTATTTGTTTTTGAATATATGATAGCCAGCTTATTTACTATTTCTGCGTCATTATTATCTTCTGCGTATTTTTCAAGATATTCACGGGCTTTTTGATAATTACCTAATTTAAAATAAATCTGTCCTAAATAATATGTAATTTCTTGGTTGTCCGGATATTTTTGTTTTGCTTTTTGCAAATATTTAAGAGACAGTTTGTATGAGCCCTGTTTGTAGTATTTTTTACCCAGTAAAAAGTAGAGTTTATATATTTTGGGTTCTATATCTTCGGAAATAAGAGGATTTATTTCTATTGCTTCTTTATAAAATTTAAGAGCTTCCGAATATTTACCTTCTTGATAATAATGGTTGGCTATTTGGGTGTATATTTGGGAAAATCTTTTTCTCAGGGTTTTCTTTAAAGAAGGCTCTATGGAAATTGCTTTTTGGTAATGTTTTAAAGCTAAGAAGTAATTTCCTTTTTTATACTCTTCATCTGCAAGTTTTAAATAAAGACTTACTTTTTTTGTTTTTGTTTCTGGTGACTTAGTTCTCTGGTAGTATATAAGAGCTGATTTTGTATCACCTAATTTTTCATAGATTTTGGCTATTTGAAGGTATATTTTTGAGGGGTTATTAGTGTAGGAGAGAGCTTTTTTATAATATATTAGAGCCTGTTTTGGTTTTTTCTCATCCAGAGATTTTTTAGCTTTTTCTAAATAAATTTTTGCTACTTTAGGGTTTATATCTTCTTTTAATTCTGGATTTAATTTTAGAGCTTCTAAATAAAGTTCTAAGGCTTTATCGTAATCTTTCTGTATAAAGAGAATATAGGCAATATTTTTCAGTATTTCTGGGTTTTTTTTGATTTGTTGGGCTTTTTCCAGATATTTCAATGCTGTATTATAGTCTCCAGCAGTAAGATGATAAAATCCCAGGTTTTTATAAGCTTCAAATAGTTTTTCCTGAGCTTCAGGTAAGCTTTTTACTTTCTCAAGATAAGAAATAGCTTTTTCTACCTGATTTTTTTTGAGATATATATCTCCAATTAGAAGCAATGCTATTCGATTATCAGGCTGAAGTTTCAATACTTTGTTTGCTATATTAAGAGCTTCATCGGTTTTACCCGTTTCGTAAAGGATTTTCCCATATAGAAGCAAAGATTGTATATGATTGGGATTTAACTGAAGTGCTTTCTTTAAAAATGATACTGCTTCAGGTATATCAATTCTTTTATAGGCTTTTTTTGCAAGAATATAGTACACATTAGGGTCGGTAATATTTTTTTTCTGAATTTCATCAATATCTACACGGGAAAGAATAAAATCTAATTTATCATCAAGATTTTGTTGTTGAACATTTAGGCTTTTTGCTTTTAGAAGGACATCAAGAGCTTTAGAATATTCCTCTACAGAGACATATTCATTGTATATTTTCATATATGTATCAAAGAGCTCTTTTTTCAGGTTAGGGTTGGGAAAATCCTCTAATTTAAGTAGTTTTTCATAGTAATAGGCTACCTTTTTCAAATTTCCCTTTTCTTTGTATTTTTCAGCAGCTTTTTTGGAAAGTTCTTTTATTTTGGTGATTAGCTGGGATTTAAGCTGTTGTATATCTTTATCATCTTTGAAAGGACTATCGTTTATAGCTTTTATGGCATCTTCATATATGGAAATATTATTTTCTATATCTGAAATGGAGCTAAAGAATTGGGCTGTTTTAAGATATATTTCTATTTTCTGTTTTAATCTCTTTTTTTCTTTTAAAAGTTGTTCAAGTTTTTTTTCATTAATCCATTTTCCTTGATAGTATATGTATCCTCTGGCAACTTTCTGTAAAATTGGGTCAGTGGAAATCTTTTTTTTAAGGTTTTCTATTTCATCTTTTTTTAGAAATTTTAGGACTATAAGCTGGTTATATCTTTTTAATGCTCTATCAAATAATGATTTTGCTTTTCTGTAATCTTTTTGTTGGTATGCAATTTCTCCTTGTTTTTCCAGGTCTTTTGCAAGTTCGTAAACTTCTTTTTCCTGAAATATATACATGATTGCGGAGATTAAAATTGCAGAGCTTATTAAAATCAAAAGTAATCTTATATTCCCCCTTATGAAACTCACTGCTTAACCTCTTTAAACTTTTTTTGATATATTTTTAGATATTTGTTTTTTTGTTCTATAAATCTTTTTATTACTGGGGAAAGCTCTGATAATATTTTTTTGTCTTCTTCTTTTATTTCCATAGCTGTTGATATTTCTTTGCTAAGAATGGCTTTTTTACCTAAGAAACTGTAAAAATCATCAATATTAATTCTGATTAAAGCCTTTAAATTTTCTATAATCCTTAAATATGTATATGCTCTTCTGTTATGTCCTCTTTCATAATAGCTAAAATTTTCCCGAACTTCTTTTATAACGTATTTATTTTTTTTCATGTCATTAATGAGCTGTCCAAAGGCATTTTCAAGTTGTTGAAAATAGTCCAGGATATAATCTTTATTGGTAAAAAATAACCATGAATTTTTAATGCTTTTTAAGGTTTTTATGTATTCCTGTAGCATTTTCTTACTTACTTCAAAACGATGAATAACTTCTTCGTCAAGGAGATTTTTCATATCTTTTGTTAAATAATCAAGTAGTTGGTCGGTATGTTCAAGTAAGGCAAATATTTTTGCGTCGTTATTAATGAATATATCTATTACGTCTGTATCTCCAGCTTTTAAAGCCCAATAAAGAAAATATAAAAAGTCTTTATGAAAATTTACGTAGTTGGAGAGATAAAATCTTTCTAAGATTTTAGCTGACTTTATATCTTTTGTTTTATCATAAGATAGGGTACAGTATTTAATTGTTTTTAATCTGTATTCATTCTGGAAATTTCTTATATAATTTTCTTTTAGGTATTCTTCTTGATATTTTTTGTAATATTTTTCGCATAAAATAGGGAGGATTTTTGGGTCTTTTTTCTTTTTATAAAGGATTTCTAACTCATCAGTATCAAGCTTTTTATAATCAATGCAAGAAGTTAAAAAAATAAACAAACTTATAAAGAAGAGAGTAATAAATTTCTTCACTTCCCTACCCCGTATTTAACTAAAATATAAATATAGTGTTCTGTTACTTATTTTGTAAATGTTTTATCCAATTCTGTTTTTCATTAATTCCCTTAGTTTTTGCTGTTTTTTCTTTACAAATTTTAATATATAAGCTTCATCTGCAGGTTTGATATTTTTAAATTTTATACCATAGCATATTATATTTTTCCTTTCTACTATGTTTACAACTTGTCCATTTAACTGAAGTTTTTTTCCTTCTATCTCAAACTCCATTTCTAACTCTGTTCCAATCTCAATTCCTACAGAATTTCTTTTGTTCTGGGGAATACATATTCTTATTCCACCTGCACTTATATCTTTACCTTCTGCTGTTATTATCTGAGGTTTTATGTCAGATAGTATTCTGGTTTTAATAGGAATGTCAATTTCTACTCTGGCATACTGTCTACGCTGTGTTCTTTTCATATCAACATGATGGGGAATTTGAAGTATTACTTTTCCACTGTCATATATGATATCTGTGACCTCTCCTTCAAGGGTATATATGGCATCATCTCTTCTCAGAAAGATTATTTTTATCTTTTTGCCTTTTAAGTCTGGGGGGGAAACTACATCAATCATAAGCCAGTACATATATTTTTCATCTTTGTCATACAGAGAAACGGGAAATGTCTGGTTTTGATAATTAAGTCTTCCTCCCTGGAACAGTTCAATATCTTTGGTTGATGTAAGAGGAACAAATGGTGGAACAAAATCAAAACCTAATTTTTTGCGGCTTTCTTTTATTAGTTCTTCATCATAGTCTGGATTTTCATTTACGTACTGGTCTATTACCTTTTCAAAGGAAGCCTTTACTTCCAGTGATAAAAAAGGGTCTCTGTCTATTTTTTTGGAGTATTTCCACAGTATATCAATTATTTTGTCGGATAGACCTTTTTCTTTTGCGTTTTTGTAGAATAGTTTCTTTAAAAATCTGGCTTTTATTGTTTTTCTGAAATATAGGATAGCTATGAAAATTATAACTAAAAATAGAATTATAAAAATTAAGAGAAGGATTTCTGTTATTTGCGTATCTGTTGCTGACTTAAAAGATTCAAGTGCTTTTAGTCTTTCGTCCAATTATTAACCTAATTAAAGGGGGCTGAAGCCCCCTTTTTTGATTAAATATCGTAATATAGCTCAAATTCTTTAGGGTGTGGAACAAGTCTAATCGCATCAACTTCTTCTTGTTTTGTCTCAATCCACATGTTAATGAAGTCTTCGTCCATAACTCCACCTTTTGTGAGGAAATCCATATCTTCTTTGAGTGCGTCAATTGCTTCCTGGAGAGAAGCTGGAGTTGATGGAACATTTGCAAGTTCTTCTGGTGGAAGAGAGTAAATATCTTTGTCTAATGGTTCACCTGGGTGGATTTGGTTTTCAATACCATCAATTGCAGCCATAAGAAGTGCAACAAATGCAAGGTATGGGTTTGAAGATGCATCTGGAAATCTTACTTCAATTCTCTTAGCTTTTGGAGAGGCTGAACCCATAGGTATTCTTATAGCAGCAGACCTGTTTCTTGCAGAGTAAGCAAGTCTTACTGGAGCTTCAAATCCTGGAACAAGTCTGTGGTAAGAGTTAGTTGTTGGGTTTGTAAATGCTGCAATAGCTTTTCCGTGTTTGATAATACCACCAATTGCATAAAGTGCTATTTCAGAAAGACCTGCATACTGGTCTCCTGCAAACTGGTTTTCACCATCTTTCCAGATAGAGAAGTGTGTATGCATACCAGAACCATTATCACCTGCAATTGGCTTTGGAAGGAATGTTACATATTTTCCATGTCTGTATCCTACATTTCTGAGAACATATTTGTATTTGAGAACGTTGTCACCAGTTGTTACAAGGTCAGAAAATCTAAAGTTAATTTCACCCTGTCCAGCTGTTCCAACTTCGTGGTGTTCTCTTTCTACTGTGATACCAACTTCTTCAAGTGTTTTTACCATATCTCTTCTGATGTCAAACATCTTATCTAATGGTGGAACAGGGAAGTATCCTCTTTTGTAAGGTGTTTTATATCCAAGGTTAGGCATTTCTTCTCTACCTGTGTTCCACCAACCCTCAATAGAGTCTACTTCATAGTAAGAGTGGTTTGGACCATTGCTGAATTTGATGTCATCAAAGATAAAGAATTCTGCTTCAGGTCCAAAGTAAGCAATATCTCCAATACCTGTTGATTTGAGGAATTCAATAGCTTTTTTAGCTATCTGTCTTGGGTCTCTGTTGTATGGTTCTCTTGTAATAGGGTCAACTACATCACAGATTAATGATACTGTTGGGTCGGAGATAAATGGGTCAATAAATGCAGATTTTGGGTCAGGTATCAGGAGCATGTCTGATTCCTGAATGCCTTTCCAACCTCTAATTGAAGAACCATCAAATGGAATTCCATTTTCAAAACTTTCAGCTGAAAACTCATGTGCTGGGATTGTCAGGTGTTGCCACTGACCAAATGGGTCTGAAAATTTCAGGTCAATAAAAGCAATCCCTTTTTCTGAGATAACTCTTAAAACATCGTCCGGTGTCTGACACTGTATCATTGCCATGAAAAATACCTCCAAAAAGTTTTTTATCTTTTATATGGCCTCAGGGCCTCTTTCACCTGTTCTAATTCTTATAACATCCTCTACAGGAATAACAAATATTTTTCCGTCTCCTATTCTTCCTGTTCTGGCTGCATTGGCTATTGTTTCAACAACCTTTTCTACCATTTCATCATCAACAACTATTTCTATTTTTAGCTTGGGAAGAAAATCTATTACATACTCAGCTCCTCTGTAAAGCTCTGTATGACCTTTCTGTCTTCCAAATCCTTTGGCCTCAGTAACAGTCATACCATATACACCTATCTCTGTAAGAGCATCCTTTACCTCATCTAATTTGAACGGTTTGATGATTGCTTCTACCTTTTTCATTTCTACCTCCATTTATGTTTTAAAGCAAAATCTTTGCCAATTTAAAAGGGTTTATTTTTAATCAAATTCTACGCCTTCAGCATAATTTTTATGCATACGAATGCACATTGTTTAGGCATTCAGGTCAAAAACCACAACTTTTATTTCTGTATAATCCTCTATCGCAAATTTAGGACCTTCTCTTCCTATTCCACTTCCCTTTACTCCTCCATAAGGCATATTGTCTGCCCTGAATGTAGGTATGTCATTTATGATTACACCGCCTACTTCTGCATTTTTAATAAATTTCCATGCATTTTTTATATTGTTTGTGAAGACCCCTACCTGAAGACCATAATTGGATTTGTTTACCAGTGCCAGTGCTTCGTCTATATCCTTGAATTTTTTCACGGTTACGACAGGGGCAAATGCTTCCTCATAGAATAATTTGGTTTCTTCTGGTACATCTACTACCACCGTAGGTTTAAATATAGTTTTTTCTGCTTCGCCACCTGTGGCAACCTTCGCTCCCTTCTCCACAGCTTCCTGTATCCAGGATTGAATTCTGTTTACCTCATCCACGGTTATTATAGGACCTACATCTGTTTCTTCATCCATAGGGTCTCCAAATTTAAGTTTGGAAACTTCTTGCTTTAAAAGTTCATAAAATCTATCTGCAACTTTTTCATGAACCAGTATTCTTTGAACTGATATACAGACCTGTCCTGCAACTGCAAATCCACCTGCAACAGCTTTTTTAGCTGCAAGCTCAAGGTTGGCACCTTCATCAACCACAACAGCGGAGTTAGAACCAAGCTCCATAACGATTTTTTTCAGTCCTGCCTGTTTTGCTATTATTTCACCTACTTTAAGGGAGCCTGTAAAAGAAACCACTCTAACATCTGGATGGGTTGTCATTGCCTGTCCAACATCTGCAAAACCAGGGATGATAGATACTGCTTCTTCTGGAACGCCTGCTTCCAGAAATAGTTCACAAAGCATTGTTGGGGAAAGTGGTGTTCTTTCGCTGGGTTTCAGAACAAACGGACAACCTGCCGCAATTGAAGGAGCTATTTTATGGGCTGTAAGATTAAGTGGAAAATTAAAAGGTGTTATAGCGGCAACAATGCCAGCCGGTTCCCTGAAATAAAAGCCCTTTTTACCTTTACCATTTGGAGAAGCATCTATATGAACATATTCTCCTTCTATTCTTTTGGCTTCCTCGGCTGATAAGGTGATAGTGTTAATTGCCCTTTCAACTTCTGTTCTGGCTTCTCTTATTGTTTTTCCTACTTCATAAACAATGGTTCTGGCAAACTCTTCTTTTCTTTCTTCAAGAAGATTTGCTACTTTCAGGAGAATTTTGTATTTTTCGTAGGAGGATAGCTCCTTTAGTTTTTGAAGTCCAATTTTTGCTTTTTCTATGGCTTTCTGGACATCTTCAGGGGAGCCTTTTGGAACTTCTCCGATTTTTTCCTGGGTGTAGGGATAAATAACATCTATTTTTTCTTCTTTATCTACCCTCTGCCCACCAATTATCATCGGAAGTTTTATCATGG
>JALWLQ010000165.1 GCA_027084095.1 Persephonella sp. | reverse complement strand
CCGGTGGTGCAATAATGGAAGTTTATGATGCTCTCTATGGAGCACCACTAAGGAATATCCTGGCAAGACACGAACAGGCTGCAGCCCACATGGCTGATGGTTATGCAAGAGCTACAGGAAAAGTTGGAGTTGTTCTTGCAACCTCAGGCCCTGGAGCCACTAACCTTGTAACAGGCCTTGCAACAGCTCATATGGACTCTGTCCCAATGGTTGCTATCACAGGGCAGGTACCCAGACACTATATCGGGACAGATGCCTTTCAGGAAGCTGATGTTGTAGGTATCACAAGACCAATAACAAAACACAACTTTCTTGTTACAGATATAAAAGACCTTGCATTAATATTGAGAGAGGCATTTTATCTTGCAAGGACAGGAAGACCAGGACCTGTTCTGGTTGATATACCAAAGGATATAACCCAGCAGGAATATGACTATAAAATGCCTACTCTAAAAGATGTTGAGGACGCCCTTCCCGGTTACAAACCCCATTACGAAGGAAATCCAGTTCAAATAAAAAAAGCTGCAGAACTTATCAGAAAAGCAAAAAGACCGGTTTTATACGTTGGTGGAGGAGTAATAATTGGAAATGCTTCAGAAGAGCTTAGAGAACTGGCAGAACTTACCAGAATTCCTGTTACAACCACAAATATGGGTAAAGGTGCATTTGACGAAACTCATCCTTTAGCCCTTCACATGCTTGGTATGCATGGAACTTATTATGCTAACATGGCTGTTTATAATGCAGACTTACTTATTGCGGTAGGTGCCAGATTTGATGACAGAGTAACAGGAAAGATAGATGAATTTGCACCAGAAGCAAAAATAATTCATATAGATATAGACCCTGCTTCTATAAGCAAAAATATTCATGTTGATGTTCCGATTGTTGGTGATGTTAAAAATGTTCTCCAGAAACTCCTAAAAGAATTAAAGAAAAAACCAATAGAATGGGTAAAAGCACGGGAAAGCTGGCTTAAACAGATTGAAAAATGGAAAGAAAAACACCCCTTAACCTATCAAAAATCAGACAAAATAATAAAACCCCAGTATGTAATAGAGGAAATCTATAACATAACAAAGGGAGAAGCTATTATCTCAGCCGGTGTTGGTCAGCACCAGATGTGGGCTGCGATGTTCTATAAATACAGATATCCAAGGCAGTTCCTTAACTCAGGGGGACTGGGAACAATGGGATATGGTTTTCCTGCTGCAGTTGGGGCAAAATTAGGAAAACCAGACAAAACAGTTTTCGCTATAGAGGGAGATGGTTCATTTGTTATGAATATGCAGGATGTTATAACAGCAGTCCAGTATAGAATTCCTATAAAAATAGCAATAATAAATAATGAGTTCTTAGGAATGGTTAGACAGTGGCAACAATTTTTCTATGACAGCAGATACTCTTCTGTATGTCTTGCAGTTCATCCAGATTTTGTTAAACTTGCAGAGGCAATGGGAGCTGTAGGTCTCAGAGCCACAAAACCATCAGAAGTAAGAGAAGTTCTCCAAAAAGCAATGGAAATCAATGATAGACCTGTAATAATGGACTTTGTTGTTGATAGAGAAGAAAACGTTTTACCAATGGTTCCTGCAGGAAAAAGCTACAGAGAAATGATACTTACCCCAAAACAAAAAGGTGAAGCAGAAACTATGTATTTAGTAGGATAAAGGAGCGGAAGATGTCAGAAGAGATTAAAACAATAAAACTAAGACCACAACCTAAAAGTGAAGTAAGAAAACATATTATAATAGTCAGAGCTCAACACAACTTCGGTGTCTTAACCAGAATAACCAGTCTTTTTGCAGGTCGGGGATATAACATAGAAAGTCTGACTGTAGGCAAAACCCACGAGCCAAATGTAGCACGAATAACAATAGTTGTAGAAGGTAGCGAAAGGGTTGTTGAACAAATCATAAAACAGCTAAGAAAACTTGTTGAAACTCTCAGAGTAAGAGATATAACAGATGCACCACATATAGAAAGGGAATTAACCCTCATAAAAGTCCATGCCGGTGAAGCAACAGCAAGAGATGAAATAATGAGACTGGTTAATATATTCAGGGCAAAAGTTGTTGATGTATCCACTGATACATACACAATAGAAATAACAGGAACATCAGATAAAATACAGGCATTTATAAAACTTTTAAAGCCTTTTGGCTTAAAGGATATAGCAAGAACAGGTATCCTTGCCCTGACAAGAGAATCTGCAAAAGAGGAACTACAGGAACATAAAATAGAATAATGAAAAAAATCTGTTTAATTTTTTTGTTGCTTGTTTTTTATTCTTATGGGCAAGATATTGGCATTAAAACTCCTGTAATCAGAAATCTACCTGAAGACTATAAAAAAATATTCTTGAATTTTTTTATAAACAACTTTAAAAATATTCAACCCTATAACCCGGAGAATAAATTTGATTACATAATAAAACCTTACATTTCTTCAATAGCAGGAAGTTATAATCTGTGTATAGATGTTTTTAAAGCTCAAAAACCAATCCATATAATCTGTATATCTGCAGAAAGTGGAGAGCAGCTTGCAGATAAAATAATCAACGAAATTCCCAAGGAAATAGAAATTTTACATTTACAAAAAGAAATACCAATAAAAAGAGTAAATTTACAGCTTGAAAGTATATCTCCAATTCATCAAAAGAACATAAAAATAACTTCTCATAATGGTGATACTCTAATAGAGTATAAAGAAATACTTTCTCCACCTGCAAAAGCAGTTATAAGTTTCAACAAAGTTATAATAAATATAGATACAGCTCTTTTAAACAATAAACAGGCAGCTAAACTTATGGAGTATCTGCTAAATGGCTACAGAATACAGGGTATTTTGATAAAAAAAAGCGAATAGTGTAATATGTTAAATTAAGTTAAATATAGCAGGAGGTTAAGATGGCAAAAATTTATTATGATGAAGATGCATCCCTTGAGGTATTAAAGGGAAAAACAGTTGCAATAATCGGATACGGTAGTCAGGGACACGCACATGCATTAAACCTTAGAGATAGCGGAATTAATGTTGTGATAGGTCTTTATTCAGGAAGCAGGTCTGCAGAAAAAGCCAAAGCAGAAGGATTTGAAGTCCTTATTCCCGATGAGGCAGCTAAAAAAGCCGATGTAATTATGATGCTTATCCCTGATACAATCCAGCCTGAAGTTTATAAAACAGCTATACTGCCAAATCTTGATGAAGGTAATGCACTGGCATTTGCCCACGGATTTAATATACATTTTGGACAGATTGTTCCACCTGAATACGTAGATGTATTCCTTGTAGCTCCGAAGGGACCAGGACACCTTGTTAGATGGCAGTATGAAGAAGGAAAAGGAGTTCCGGGACTGGTGGCAGTTCATCAGGATTTCACAGGAAAAGCTAAAGATGTAGCCCTTGCTTATGCAAAAGGAATTGGCTGCACAAGGGCTGGACTTATAGAAACAACATTTGCAGAAGAAACTGAAACAGACCTGTTCGGTGAGCAGGCAGTTCTCTGCGGTGGTGCAACAGCTTTAATAAAAGCAGGTTTTGAAACCCTTGTAGAAGCCGGTTATCAACCGGAAGTTGCATACTTTGAGTGTCTCCATGAACTTAAACTGATTGTTGACCTTATTTATCAATACGGAATTTCAGGAATGAGATACTCAATTTCTGATACAGCAAGATATGGAGATGTTACAAGGGGAGATAGAATTTATAAAGCTGTAAAACCAATCCACCAGAAAATCCTTGAGGAAATCCAAAGAGGAGAATTTGCTAAAGAATGGATACTTGAAAATGTTGCAAATAGACCACACTTTAATGCTATGGTTCAAAAAGACGAAAAACATCCTGTAGAGGAAGTTGGTAAAGAGCTTAGAAAAATGATGCCATGGCTGGAAGGTAAAGGTCTGTAAGAAGGTAAAACAATGAACTTAACATCAAAAAGAAAGTCTTTAAAGAAACTTTATGAGCCCTTCGGGCTAATTTTTATAAAGGCACATATTACCCCGAACGTTATTACCCTTATATCTATAGCTATGGGTTTACTGGCAGCATTTTCTTATTACAAAGAAAAACCTTTAACTGCTGCCTTTTTCCTATTTTTAAGCGGATTTTTTGACCTTATGGATGGTATCGTAGCAAGGGAAACAGAAAAATCCTCAAAATTCGGTGCAGTCTTTGACTGGCTGGCAGATAAATTTGTTGATGGATTTGTTTTATTTTTTATTGGAATAACGTACTCAACCCCTGTGCTTACCGCTCTGGCTATAGTTGTTAATATGCTTCATACATTTATAAAACCTGTTGCCTACGCAGAAATAGGTTTTGCAAACAGACAGAAAGGAAAAATTGATGACCCACTTGAAGGTATAGGATTTTTCGGAAGACCTGAAACATTAATATTTATAATTATTTTCTCCATACTTGAACATTTCCATCTGTTTGGAGGCCTGGAAACAGGGTTCAAAATAATCACAGCCCTTATGACACTTTCCTTAGCACAGAGAATTATTTACCTCTACATAAAATACAACAAAGATTATGACTAAAGGGGATAAGGATGCCAAGACCTTATACAATTATAGTTTCTGAAGTGACTGTTGACGGAAAACTTACACTTAGAAAAGGAAGGTCTTCAAAAGAGATTATGCAGTTTATGGATGAAGAGGCCAACAGATATCTCCATGAACTTAGGGCAAAAGTTGATGGAATAATGGTTGGGGCAGAAACAATAAGAACAGATAATCCATTCTTAACTGTCAGGTATGTTGAAGGTAAAAATCCAACCAGAATTGTCCCAACTTCAAAGGCAGATATACCCCTTGATGCAAACATACTGAAAAAGGATGCACCAACAATAATAGTAACCTCTAAAAAAGCTCCACAGGAAAAGGTAGATGCCATAAGAGAAAAAGCAGAAGTTCTTATTGTTGGTGAGGATAGTGTAGACCTTGTAGAAATGATGAACCAGCTTTACCAAAAAGGAATAAAATCACTTATGGTTGAAGGTGGCTCAACTTTAAACTGGAATTTAATCAGGCTTGGACTTGTTGACGAGGTTAGACTGATACATATTCCATTTATAGTTGGTGGTTCTGATACTCCAACACTTGTAGGTGGAGAAGGCTTTTACTCATTTGATGAGGTGGTGAAACTCAAGCTTAGAGCCCATTTCCTTAGAGGTTCACATCTGATTACAGAATGGGAGATTAAATTTGAGGATTAAGGTTTTATACTTTTCCTCTGTAAAAGATAAAATAGGTCTGCCTTCAGAAGATATTGAACTGTCGGAAAATTCCACTGTTAATGACCTTATAAAACTTTTATCTGAGAAATATCCACAGATAAAAAACTCCCTTCAAAACTCTATGTTTGCAGTCAATGAAGAGTATGCTTCCACAGACCAGAAACTTAAAGAAGGAGATACTGTGGCAATAATACCACCTGTTAGCGGTGGATAGGATGTACAGGGAAGCAGTTCTTTCAAACGGTTATTTTTTTATCAACATAGATAAATATCTGTCAATCAGAGATTTATATTTTCCATACGTGGGGCAGTATAACCATTCAGGTGGTAATAAAAACCATATATTTGTAGAAATTGATGGACATCTACTTTCTATGGATAAATTTGAGATTAAATTTTCTTACAAAGAAAATACACTAATTACAGATATTGAGGCTGTAAATACGGAACATTCCATAAAAATAACAATAAATGATGTAATTCATAAATATCTACCTGTTTTTATCAGAAAAATAAATCTGAAAAATTTAGAGAAGGCCTCTAAGAAAATAAAATTTTACTTTTATCATGATTTTCAGCTATACGAAACTCCTATCGGCAACACAGCCCTTTATCACCCAACCCTTAAAGGACTGGTTCATTACAGAGAAAAAACATACCTTCTGACAGGCATTTTTCCTGAAATCACAGAATATACAATCTCCCACAAAAATAATTCATCACTAAATCAGATTAAACAAGGAAAATTGGATAAAAATCCAATAGCCAGAGGTGATATAGATACTGCTATTGCCCACGAATTTGAGCTTGGAGATAATCATACTTTTTACTATTACATAATTGCAGGACATAACTTTGATGATTTGGAGGAGAAACAAAACAGAATTTTGGCTGATACTATTGAGCATATCATTGAAGAAACAGAGATATTCCATAAAGCATGGCTAAACGAGAAAAATCCATTAAAAATCTCAATGGATACAAAAATACAGAAACTTTATAACCAGAGTTTACACATAATAAAAGCCCATATAGATAGAAATGGTGCAATAATAGCCTCTTCAGATTCCAGTATTTTTAATCGTTTCAATAAAGACCATTACAGCTATTCATGGCCACGGGATAATGCTTTTATAGTAATGGCAATGGATAGAGCAGGATATGGAAATACAACAAAGAAGTTTTTTGAGTTTGCTGCCAGAACAATAACAAAAAAAGGATATTTCCTGCAAAAATATCTTCCTGATGGCTCATTTGGTTCATCATGGCATCCATGGATTGATGAAAACGGTTCTCCACAACTACCTATTCAGGAAGACGAAACAGCTCTTACAATATGGGCGCTTTACCATCATTACAAAATTACAAAGGACATTGAGTTTATAGACCGAATTTACAACAAACTGGTTAGACCAGCAGCAGAGTTTATGATTGAATACACAAATGAAGAAGGCTTACCAAGGGAAAGCTACGACCCCTGGGAAGAAAGGCGGGGAATTCTTACCTATACCTGTGCCACTGTTTACGCAGGATTGAACTCTGCCTCAAAACTTGCCCATTTAACAGGAAATACAGAAGAAGCCCACAAGTATGAAAAGGCAGCCAGAAAAGTAAAAGAAGCAACCTTAAAAAATATGTATGACCATAAATTAAACAGATTTATAAAAATGATAACCACAGATAAAAATGGAAACAGAATTTATGACACAACTGTTGATGCCTCTCTTGCAGCTGTTTATTTTACAGGTATGTTGCCACCTACCGATTACAGGGTAATCAATACATTTAGCGCCATAAAGGAAAAACTCTGGGTAAATATTGGTATTGGCGGTATAGCCAGATTTGAAGGAGATAAATACCACAGAATAGATGCAAATTATCCGGGAAATCCATGGATAATAACAACAATGTGGTATGCAGACTGGCTACTATCTATGAACCAGATAGAAGAAGCACTTGAGCTGATAAAATGGGCTGTAGAAAGGCAATCTCCTGCAGGATTACTGGCCGAGCAATACAACCCACTTACAGGGGAACCTTTATCAGTTATGCCACTCACATGGTCTCACGCAGCATTCTGCTGGACAATCCAGAACTTAAATGAAAAACTGGCATAACGGCCAGTGGTATAATAATTATTCTCAAAAAAAATAACAAAGAGAGGAAGTAAATGTTAGACCAGCTTGGTGATTTTAAAAGGGATTATTTTTGTGGTGAGCTTACAGAAAATAATATAGGAGATGAAGTTAGACTCCTTGGGTGGGCTGATAGCGTTAGAGACCACGGAGGAGTTATTTTTATAAATCTAAGGGATAAAGAAGGGATAGTCCAGATTGTAATAGACCCTTCAAAAAGTCCTAAAGAAGCCTATGAAAAGGCAAAAAAAGTAAGGTCTGAATATGTTCTTGCCGTCAGAGGTAGAGTAAACAGAAGACCTGCCGGCACAGAAAACCCTAAAATATCCACAGGAACAATAGAAGTTGCTGTGGAAGAGCTAAGAATACTAAACACCTGCGATATATTACCATTCCCAATAGAAGACAATATAAATGTCCATGAAGAAGTAAGACTTAAATACAGATACTTAGACCTTAGAAGACCTGAAATGCTAAAAAAACTCATGCTTAGGCATGAGGTCTATCAGGCAACAAGGGAATATCTGGTTGGACATGGATTTATGGAAGTTGAAACTCCTATGCTTACCAAATCAACTCCAGAGGGAGCAAGGGACTTTCTGGTTCCTTCCAGACTGGAACATGGCAAATTCTATGCACTTCCCCAATCCCCACAGCTTTTTAAACAGATATTAATGGTCGCAGGTATAGAAAGATATTTTCAAATCGTAAAATGCTTCAGGGATGAAGACCTGAGAAAAGACAGACAGCCAGAATTTACCCAGATAGACTATGAGATGTCCTTTGTTACAGAAGAAGATGTTATGACTTTGACAGAAGGTCTGGTTCACTTTTTATTTAAAAAACTCCTTGGAATTGAAGTTAAACTTCCTATCAGAAGAATGAGTTATGAAGAAGCAATAAACAAATATGGCACAGACAAGCCAGACCTTAGATACGGACTTGAGCTAAAGGATTTAACAGAGCTGGCAAAAGAAGTTGAGTTTAAAGTATTTAAAGCAGTTGCCCAGAGCGGTGGACTGGTAAAGGGAATTAACATAAAAGGCGGTGCAAAACTGTCCAGAAAAGAGATAGATGGACTTACGGAATATGCCCAAAAGTTCGGCGCAAAAGGAATGGCATGGATAAAAATAAATGAAGATGGTTCATTACAATCCCCCATAGTCAAATTTTTCACAGAAGAGCAGTTAGACAAACTCAAAAATATAATGGAAGCAGAAAACGGAGACCTGCTTGTATTCATAGCAGATACTCCTGAAACAACCCACAGAGTTTTAGGATTTTTAAGAAAGCATATTGCAGAAATGATGAACCTTATCCCGGAAGGCAAATGGGAGTTTGTATGGATAGTGGATTTCCCACTGCTTGAGTGGGATGAGGAGGAGAACAGACTTGTTGCCCTGCACCACCCATTTACATCTCCTAAAGAGGAAGATATTGAAAAATTAGACGAAGCCATTCAGAACAAAGAAATAGCACTTTCATTTAAATCCCGTGCCTACGACCTTGTTCTAAATGGAGAAGAAATCGCCGGAGGCTCTATCCGTATTCATAGACCGGATGTCCAGAAAAAGATATTTGAACTAATAGGTATATCAGATGAAGAGGCAGAGGAAAGATTTGGCTTTCTGGTTACAGCCCTCAAATACGGTGCACCTCCCCATGGTGGCCTTGCATTTGGTTTGGATAGGCTTGTTGCCCTCATGACAGGCTCCGATAGTATCAGGGAAGTTATTGCTTTCCCAAAAACACAAAAAGGTATATGTCCTCTTGCTGGAGCTCCAGACTATGTAAGACCAGAGCAGCTTGAGGAACTTGGTATAGAAGTTGAAATACCTGAAGAAGAAACTTAATTTTATTAATTGAGATATATCATAGTTTTTATTAATAATTATTCCTAACTTGTATTAAAAAAATTGAGGGGATATTATGGCTGATTCAGATAAAGAACAAACCACTTTAAACTTATACATACAAAAGATGGCTGAACATCCCCTTCTCAGCCCTGAAGAAGAAAAAGAACTTGCCAGAAGGGCTAAGAAAGGGGATAAAGAAGCCCTAAAAAAGTTAGTAGAGGGTAATCTCAGATTTGTTGTAAATGTAGCCAAAAACTTTATGGGCTGGGGTGTCCCACTTACAGACCTGATAGCTGCCGGAAATCTCGGCCTAATAGAAGCAGCTAAAAGATTTGACCCAGACAGAGATGTCAAATTTATCTCTTATGCGGTATGGTGGATTAGGCAGGCTATTATGCAGACCATATTCCAGCAAACAGGAGCAGTTAGAATTCCCGTAAAAGAGTCGCTATTTATTAGCAAGGTAAAGGAAACATACGAAAAATTAAAAGAACAGCTCAAAAGGGAACCTACTATAGAAGAAATAGCCAAAGAAGTGGATGCATCTCCCAAAAAAGTCAGAAATGCTCTGCAAGTGGTTAGAATGCCTTACTCCCTTGATAAACCTCTGGGAGAAGAGGAGGATTTAACATTATTAGACATTATTTCCAAAAAAGGAACAGAAGATGTAGAAAAAGATATAGTTGAGGAATCTTTACATAAGGAATTAAATAAACTTCTTAACGCTCTTGATGAAAGGGAAAGGGCAATCATAGAATACAGATTTGGTCTAAAAGGAGAAGAACCCAAAACACTAACAGAAGTAGGAGAAATTCTTGGTATATCACGGGAAAGGGTCAGACAGCTGGAGCAAAGAGCACTGAAAAAGCTAAGAACCCTTGCGATAAAAAAACATCTCAAAGATTTCCTCTCATAAAGTGTTATAATATTTGTTTCTAACATTTCTACTATCGTGAGGTGTAATGGAAAAAAACAAACCAATCCCGGTAGAAAATCAAAATATTATTTACTACCAGGAAGATGAAATTGACATTTATGAATTATATCTGGTTCTAAAAAAAGATGGAAAACCGTTTTCCTAACATTTTTATTATTTTTACTCATAGCAATAGGATATGTTCTGATAGCAAAACCTGTTTATTCAACAGAGTTCTATATAAAAATTCCTTCGGTTTATGTAAAAGAAGGAAATTCTTTGAAAAAAGAAAATATCTTGTCCGTAGAGGAAACCTCAAGTCTTATTAGAAACCTTCATAATAAATTAAAAGAGGAAAACTATACAGAATTATCTAAAACATTGGATTTGCCTGAAAACAATCTAAGGAAAATAAAGGACATAAATCCAGAAAAGCTAAGAAATAACAAAGAAATAATAAAAATTCATATTGAAACAAACCAATCAAATCTTATTCCTGTCATATCATCTAAGATATTAGATTATTTAAATAACTACCCATACATAAAAGAAAAATTAAAAATAGAAAAAGAAAAACTTGCACAACTAATTAACATTAGCCAGTCAGAGCTTGAAAACATGAAAAAGACAAAAGATTTGATATTAAAAAATATTCAGGAAGGCAAAATTCAGAATTTCAGCTTTAATCCTGCTGACATTGATGCAAAAATTCTGGAGATTTCTCAACGGATAACACAACTTCAGTTAAAACTACAGGAGCTTAAAGGTTTTGAATTATCTGTGTCCCCAACAATTCCCAAAAAACCATCGAAACCTAAAAAAGCTTTAATAATTGCTGTTGCTTCAGTATCAGGTTTATTTTTAGGTATATTTCTTGCCTTCTTCAAAGAATGGATAGAAAATGCCCGCAAAAGACATGAGGAAAATAT
>JALWLQ010000164.1 GCA_027084095.1 Persephonella sp. | reverse complement strand
ATTTTTTCTATAGCTTTTTCCACTTCTTCTGCAAACTGGCAGTATTTTCCATAAAATCCTGTTTCTTTTGCTATCTCAAATAATGTCTGGGTTCTTGGGTCTGCCTCTTTGTAGTATCTATGACCATATCCGGGAATTCTTTTTCCCTGTGAAAAGTATTCTTTTACAGCTTCTTCCGGGTCTTTGTCTATATTCTCCTGTAAAAATTTCATAGCCCCTTCCAGTGCACCACCGTGGGCTTCTCCAAAAGCCAGAATTCCAGCACCAACTCCAACATGCAAAGAATTTCCTCCGCTTACAACAGCACGGGCAGCAATTATAGATGGTGGAGCAATTGAATGCTCAACAGTAGCCACAAATATGGCATCTAACATTCTTTTTTCTTTCTCATCAGGAAGCTCCCCTTTTAGAACAAGGTATATAGCCTCTGTAAATGTTAGATTTTTTACCATTTCCCTGAGGTTGTATCCCCTTACATAAGCCTCTTTATCAAAATGCCAGCTTATTGCCGTTCTCCACTTTTTCTTTTCCAATTTATCCTCCTTCAGATACTCAATTTCTGTTAAATTATATTAAATAACAATTTTTTGTAGGGGGAAGTTTGTTTTTATATATAGTTAAAAGGCTTATTCAGATGATACCCCTTGTTATTGGGATTACATTTATCTCATTTATTATTATCCAGATGGCTCCCGGCGATTATTTAGACCAGCTTAGAATGAACCCCCAGATTTCAAAAGAAACTCTGAAAGAGCTTGAAAAGGCTTACGGTTTAGACCAGCCTATCCTGGTTCAATATTTTAAATGGTTAATCAATGCTTTAAAATTTGACCTTGGATATTCATTTTCCTATCATGTGCCGGTGATAGAGCTTATCAAGGAGAGAATAGGGAATACTCTGTTTTTATCCATAACTTCTGCTTTACTTGCATGGCTACTGGCTGTTCCCCTTGGGATATGGGCTGCTTTAAATCCAAACAGATGGATTGACAAGTTTATACAGCTGTTTTCATTTACATTTATGTCTATTCCAAACTTTTTTCTGGCATTTTTGCTCTTATTTGTTGCCGTTAAAACCGGATTGTTCCCAACAGGAGGGGCAACTTCACCTGATTACGACCAGCTAAGTTTAACAGGGAAAATTATAGACCGATTATGGCATGTGTCCCTTCCTGCCTTTGTTCTGGCTATAGGTTCACTGGCAGGTCTTGTTAGACTTGTTAGAAGTGCAATGATAGAGGCTTTACATTCTGAGTATGTTATGTTTGCCAGAGCAAAGGGATTACCGGAAAAACAGGTAATATTCAGACATGCCCTTAGAAATGCATTAAATCCATTTATTACTCTTCTTGGTTTTGAGATTGCAAACCTTCTATCAGGAGCAGCACTTATTGAGATTATTGTAAACTGGCCGGGAATGGGAATGCTTATGCTTGATGCTGTCTTATCACAGGATTTATATCTGGTTATGGGTGGATTATATATAGGTGCTATTATGTTAATCATTGGTAATCTGATAGCCGATATCCTACTTGCAAAACTTGACCCAAGGGTTAGACAAAGAGAGGTTGAAGGTGTTTTGAAATAAACTGGGGGGGTATTTGTATTGTGGCTATAGAAATTGAGTTTAATGATTTTGAAAAATTTGTTGAGTTTATGATTGGCTGTAATCAGAGATTTAGCTGTCCTGAAAATTTTGCACTTGCATTTATCAGACCAGAGTTTAAGGAAGAATATGAGAAACTTAAAGAGGTTGTTAAAGAGGTTTTGCGAAATACAGACATCTTTTGTGAGATAGATAATAATCTGTTTGTTATACTTACTGGCACAGACAAAAAGGGGGCTGATTTTATTAGCAAAGCAATATATGAGTTTTTCAACAAAAGTGTTGTTGAGGTTTATGTGGATTTTCCAGAGGACGGAAAATCAGCAGAAGAGCTACTTAAAAGTCTTGGAACAGCAGTTGAAAATAAATATGGATTTTTGATAGGTAAGTATTTTAGAAAATGAGAGAAATTCTATATTACATAAAGAAAAATAAACTGGCTTATGTTTCCCTATATGTGCTGGGGATATTGTATTTTCTGGCGATATTTGCTGATTTTATAGCTCCATATCCTTATGATATACAGCACAGGGATACTCCATATCATCCTCCCACGCAGATACATTTTTTTGATAAAAATGGAAATTTCCATTTAAGACCATTTGTTTATAGATATGAACTTGTTGACCCGGTGTTCAAAAAATACAGAATTGATTATTCAACAAAATACCCGATTTACTTTTTTGTAGAAGGAGAAAAGCATTACTTACTTGGTTTAATACCAACAAATGTTCATCTGTTTGGAGTAAAGGAAGGAAAAATATTTTTACTGGGAGCTGACAACTTAGGTAGGGATATATTTTCACGGCTTTTATATGGTGCAAGGATTTCTCTTTCTATAGGAATTGTAGGGGTTTTACTATCTTTTTCCATAGGAGCAATTATTGGAGGGATATCTGGTTATTTTGGTGGCAGAATTGATAATATTTTGATGAGATTATCTGAAATAGTTATGTCTTTTCCTGGATTTTATCTTATGCTGGCTTTAAGGGCTATTTTTCCTATTACCCTGTCTTCTGTGCAGGTATATTTC
>JALWLQ010000163.1 GCA_027084095.1 Persephonella sp. | reverse complement strand
AATTTTTTTTAAATATGATGAAAAAGGTATCAGTAATATTTGGAACCTCAGAAATGGTAAACTTCTATTCTTCATAGAAATAAAACCTACAGAGCAAATCCCATTTCCAGATACTGAAAAATATGTGAAATATTTAGAAACATTTCAAAAGCTAACAAAAAAGAAGAAAGATGATGAATTTATAGCAGAAAAAGAAAACCTTCCAAGAATAGATTTAAGTGGAAGAAACTTAAAATTTGCCAACCTGGAATATATATTTCTTCCTTATGCAGACTTGAAAGGAGCAAACT
Organism: Persephonella sp.; assembly: GCA_027084095.1. GTDB lineage: Bacteria > Aquificota > Aquificia > Aquificales > Hydrogenothermaceae > Persephonella_A. Next base: position 10,915 of record JALWLQ010000163.1, on the reverse strand, counting down.
TGCAATATGCTAATTTAAGGCGTGCAAACTTGCAGCAGGCTGTTTTGTGGTGGGCAAATTTACAGCAGGCTATTTTAATGCAAGCGAACTTACAGCAGACCGATTTAAAATGGGCAAACTTACAGCAGACTGATTTAAAGTGGGCGAACTTACAACAGACTGTTTTAGAGGGAGCGAACTTACAGCAGGCTGATTTGAATTGGGCGAACTTACAGCAGGCTGTTTTGAATTGGGCGAACTTACAACAGGCTGTTTTGGGGAAAGCAAACTTACAGCAGGCTAATTTGTGGCGAGCAAACTTAGAACAGGCTGATTTGAGGGGAGTAAACTTACAGCAGGCTGTTTTGAATTGGACAAACTTACAGCAAGCCGTTTTGTGGGGAGCAAACTTACAGCAGGCTGATTTGAGGGGAGCAAACTTGCAGCAGGCCATTCTATTTAATACAAAGCTTCACGATGTAAAAGAATATAAAACTATAAAGTATAAAAATACCCTTATTATCGCTCCTGATTTTTCAAAGCCAAAAGATATAAAAAACGATTATTTCAATGTTATAGCAGCGAAAAAGTTCTTTAATAATCCAAGATTTCATGATTTTAAAGGTTGGTTTGAGGCTGTAAAAGAAGAAACAATAAAACCTGAAAATGAATTGATAACAAAAGCTTATATAACGGCTCTTTTTGGCATATTAAGAGATAAAAAACTTGGAAAGTTCCATAAAGATGCTTGGCTTACGATAGTTAGATTTATAAAATATTGGGAAAAGAAAAAGCCAGATAATTTGAGATTTATATGGACTATATACTTAAGAGAATATAACCAAAAATATTCCACTAAAGAGCTTTATCTCACAGATGAAGAAATTGAGATGATTATAGAATTCCAAATTTCCTTAAGGGGATACGGTCGCATATTCCCTTGATGTCAATCACCACGGATTTAATCTCTGGACATTTTTTGGGGCGATTTTATTTTTTTGCTGGCTTTTTTCTTTAACCTTGACGATGGTTATTTTTTTCTCAGGTTTTTTACCAAAATTAACAACCATCTTCGTAAAGTTGTAAAGTTTCTCAATTCTTTTATCAGAAGGAAAAATCTGTATAAGTTCTTTTGCTACGGTGTATGCCTTTTCAAAATCATTTTTTCCAATATAAGAAAGAGCAGTCAGATATCTGACCTTTTTGTAAACAGAAATATCCTCTGTTTTAATACTGTTTAAGATATTTAAAGCCCTGTCATACATACCAGCCTTAAAAAATGAAAGAGCAGCATTGTATCTGTTTTTTATATCTTTTTCTTCTGAAAACTCTATTCCTGCTTTTTGATAATTGCCTGTCAGATAATAAATGTAGCCTTTTATCTCCCCTGCATAAGATAGATTAAAAAAGAGTAAAATCCCTGCAAAAATTGTAATTATCCTGTTCAAAGCAAATTTCAAAAATATCAGCATGAGGATAAAAACTGCTATAAATGGTGATAAATCAACACTTTTAGGTAGATTAAAAGCAAACTCTATGTTCTGGGATGATATTTGGGAAATAAATCTATATATATTTTCCACATCTGAGTTATCATAGGAAACCTTTTGAAATATTCCTCCTGTTTTATAGGCAATATCTATTAATTGTTTATTTATTTTAGAAATCACATTGTATTTTGGAACTTTTCCACCTTTTTCTGTTGCTATAGCCCAGAAAACAAGTTTTGCCCCTGATTTTTCAAGAAGCTCTTTCACTTTATATAGATTTTCATCTCCACCATCAGACAGCAGAACTATGATTTTACCCTTAGCTGAGAATACAGAGTTTGCAATACTTATAGCTTTTAGAATATCTGTGCTTCCTTCAGGTTTCAAACTTAGAGATTTCACTTCTTTTACCAGCTTTTCATTTACGAATTCAGGATATGATAGGATTTCCACATCATCGGAAAACGTAATAATTCCAGTTTTTTCCTTCTTAATCTTCTCAAGTAAATAAACAGCTTTATTTTTAGCCATTTCTAAACGTGTAGGTTTTATATCATCGGCTCCCATAGACAAAGAATGGTCTATTAGTAAAATAATTTCCGTATCAATTTTGTATATTTTCTCTATTCCCCTTTTTAGATAAGGGCTTGCCAGCATAAGCATTAGAAGAAATGTAATAACAGTATAAAAGATAAACTCTTTTAAATTTTTCCCTATTTTTTTCCAGACCAGTATAGTCCACAGTATTAGCACAATGCCTATTGGTAAAAACTGAGGATATTTAAACTCTATCATTGTCCACCTTTATAATTACCTGTTTCATCAAAAGATAAATAAAGATACCTACAATTAAAATCACTATGTTTAAAATACTCAAATAAAACTTTTGTTGAGGGTAGAGTTTTATAAAGAACTGGATAACTGCTGTAATAAACAAAGTAAAACCTGCTGAAATCAAAAAAGCTCTGTGTTTTTCAATAAAAATCCAGATTTTTATAATTCTATTAACTTTTTTGGAAAGGGTCTGTGCCTTTATATTTATTAGTTGGAATTTTAAATTCTGGATGGTTTTTTTTATTTCTTTAGGGTATATTTCTCCTGCTGAGGTTATAACTTTAATTATTTTGTTGTTTTTCTGTTCTATTTTGCTGTTATAAAGTAATTCGTCAGCTACATTCAGATAATCCTTAAATAACTCCTGCTGGTGAGATATATATTTGTAAAGTTTCTTAACTGTTTTTAAATCATTTTCAGGTAGTGTCAAAATCTGTAAAATCTGAGGGTCTATCTGGCTTATAGCAATTTTTCTGATAAATAAAACGAATATAACAGCTGAAAACAGTAAAAATAAAATAATAACCTCTCTGTATCTATTAACTGTTTCTAAAATATCTTTGAACATATTCTTTTTTTCAAAATATTCAGGGTATAGCTCTCTAAATGTCTCCAGATAGATTTTATTTTTTTCTTCCTGAGATAGTTTTTCAAAAGGAATTTTTTGTGGTTGTGTGTTTTTGTTAAGCTCAATAGGAATGGTTTTTTTGGTGATAATTTTTTCTTGAAATGGGTCAAAATACTTAAATTTTACAGGTAAAATCTTCAGACCATCCATATAAACTATTTTGAACTTCTGCACAGCTGTTATATATCCCATATTGTTTTGAATATCTGTTGATATTTTTTTTGCAGAACCGTTTTTGACTGAAAGGGTGTAATCTGGGACGGCTGGAAAGCCTTTGCCTGTTATTTCTATCAAAAAAGTTGCCACTCCATTTTCATCTATCAATCTGGAGTTAATATCAAAATTTCCTACAAAATGGTAAGGGGATTGTTTTATTGTATAGTTAGTAGGGCTTTCTAACTTATAGCTCTGGGATAGTTTTTTTAGAAAATTTTCCTCCAAAAGTCCCTTCATCTGATTTACATCAAATCTAAGTTCAAAAGGAAAGTTCGTGCTTCCTTTTTTAAGGTATAGAAGATTTTTTATTATGAGCTTTTTTTCATCAGGATGTATTGAATATTTCTGCTGGTATTTTATGATTAAAGGCTCCACCGTCTTTATTTTTAGATAACTAAGCAGGACTTCCTTTTTCAAAGCTGTTTTATTTTCTATTACATAAATATCAAACCTTACAAAAACAGGCTCTTTCTCATAAAAATACTCTTTTGCAGGATAAAGTTGAACAACTTTTAATTTCAAAAATCCATAATCAATTTCAAATCCATATACAAAACCAAACAAAAACAGGCTAATCAGTATTTTTTTCATCCTTTACAGCTCTATATGTTATTTTTGTTAGTATAAAAAATCCTACAAGCAATGCAGCAATCTTTATATAAAAATCTACAGGCTCCTCTATTTTATAACTGGTTTCCTTTATTAAAGAAGGCTCCAGATGATTAATAATATTAAAAATATTTTCTAAAGCTGTTTTATACTCTGTTGTTATAAAAAATGCCTTTCCTCCAGAGGATGCAGACAGCCTTTCAAGTGCATAGGAATGAATTCCACTACTTATTCCAATGGTATAAATCTTGGCTTTTACCACTTTGTTGTATCTAATCACATCATCAAGGGTATGTTTACTATCTATATCTCCACCATCAGACAGGAGTATAACAATCTTATTTTTCCATTGAGGTTTAAAAATATCCAGACATTCTATGAGAGCGTCATACATAGATGTGCCCCCTTTATCTACCATAGCAGGATGTATAGAAGGTATAAGCTTTAGGATTTTTTTTCTATCTGTGGTTAGAGACACAAGCCTGAAAGGAATATTATCAAAAACCACAATCCCAATTCTATCCTCATTATCCCTTTTTAGCACAAAATCCCTTAAAACTTTTTTTGCAATCTCAAGTTTGTTTTTCTCCTTCATAGAATTACTGACATCAAGGCAGACAACGATGTTATATACCTTCTTTTCTGAAAAGATATCCTTTGTTTTATACGGGTGAACGGCAATAATAGTAAGCAAAATTACCAGCAATAAAATAGAATAAGGAATAAACCTTGTAATAAATCTTAAAGGCTTTCCAAATAACTCTATATGGGGAAACTGGACAACTTTTGAACTTTTGAAAAAGATAGAACATATAACAACACACAAAAATGTCGCTATTCCCAAAACAGCAAAATATAAATATTTAATCTCAGGCATTTTTCACATACTCTAAAAATTGTTCTATAAGCTTTACTGTTTCTTTATCAAGTGGTTTAACATCTTTCCTGTATTTATACTGTTCAAGCCTTTTTAAAAGCTCCTGATTATATGGTGTGTCGTAGTTATAAATCATATATGTGATTGTGTATGCCGTTTCTTTAGGGTTGTTAAAATCAATTATTACCTTCTTTCTGGAATAGGGAAAGCATCTGAGTTTGTTAAATAACTTATAGATTATCAAAAAGACCAAAAATAACACTGTAATAGCAATACTAATATATAAGAAAATTGAGAAATCATATTCCAGAGAATAAGGTTCAAAAAGCTGCAAAATATTTCTTTCCATAAGAAAAAGGTAAACTTATTTTCCAAAAAGTGCAAATATGACTGCTTTCATAGATTAGAAATAATTCTTTAGTATAAATTTTATCTAAAACAATACAAAGGGGTAAAAAATGCCTGTAATAGAAAATCCTGAAGATATTAAGAAAATACTGGAAACACAGAAAAAAGTTGCAGTGGTTGGAATATCTGCAGATCCATCAAGACCATCTTATTATGTATCAGAGGCTCTCCAAAGATACGGATTTAAGCTATTCTTCGTTAACCCCAAATATGCAGGACAGGAAATTTTAGGGGAAAAAGTTTATAAAAGTTTATCAGATATCCCAGAGGAGATAGATATTGTAGATGTTTTCAGAAGACCTGTTGATGTCCCTCCAGTTGCTGAAGAAGCAATGAAAAAAGGTTTCAAAACATTCTGGCTACAACCAGGAACAGTCAATCCTGAAGTGGTAAAGGAATTATCAGAAAAGGGGTATAATGTGATTGTAGACAAATGTATGAAGGTTGAAGCTATCAAACATCTGGAGGGATAAAATTGGTCAAGTTTGTTAAATTTTTTGGAATTACATTCTTCTTTATTCTTGTGCTCACTGTAGGTTCAATGTATTTAAGCATATTAAAAGGAGAGGGACTTATTAGACCTGCTGCAGTTGTGTTTTATACCATAGTATTTTTTGGATATGGGTTCACGCTGATTTATGTCTGGAAAAAAGAAAAAGAACTTGAAATTCAGCAGGCAAAAATGGAACTGGAAATGGCTAAACAGGAAGCAGAAAGACATAAAACCGAACTTGAAAAACTCAAAAAAGAGTTTGAAGAATACAAAAAATGGGTTGAAAAACAATTATCAACATAAGGAGTTAGTATATGAGTATAGATAAAGAAAAGCTAAAACAATCTGTAAGGCTTTTTTTAGAGGCTATCGGGGAAGACCCAGACAGAGAAGGTCTTAGAGATACACCTGATAGGATTGTTAGGTTATGGGAGGAATTTAAATCTTATGAAGACTTTAATATAACAGTCTTTGAAGAATTTGGCGAATATGATGAAATGATTGTAGTCAGGGATATACAGTTTTATTCTCTATGTGAACATCATTTATTACCATTTTTTGGTAAAGCACATATAGCATATATTCCAGATAAAAAAATATGTGGACTTTCAAAACTGGTTAGAGTTGTAAACAAATTTGCATATAGACCTCAGGTTCAAGAAAGATTAACCGAGGAAATTGCCCATTTCCTTGAAAAAGAACTGAAACCTAAAGGTGTAGCAGTCGTTATGGAAGCTCTCCATCTCTGTATGGCTATGCGGGGGGTTAAAAATCCAACATCTTATACTGTTACAAGTAAACTCACAGGCGTGTTTAAGGAAGATGAAAAAACAAGGAATGAATTTTTAAACCTGATACATAATGGAAAATAAGGGGATTTTTACCCCTTATTTATTAATATTTGAAGAAAGTTGTTCAGGTATCCGGATTTGAAGGGGATTATAAAAGACACTTATTATCACTCTAAAATAATAAGCTCTGCCCCTTTCTTATCTATATCTAATACTTTATATTGGGCTTCCAATCCGTTTTTCTCAAAAGCCTGCACCATTGAAGAACCTATTTTTTCAAAATTATCAGTTGCCAGAGCCAGAATTGTTGAACCTGCACCGCTTAAAGAAGCACCGATTGCTCCGTTTTCATAAGCTGAAGAAACAACATCATCAAAACCGGGAATTAGTTGTTTTCGGTATGGTTGATGGAATTTGTCTTCCATAGCCACTTTTAAAACTGAATAATCTTTATTCTGGAGGGCTGCAAGGAAAAGTGCCACCCGCTGAACATTGAAAATACCGTCTTTTAATGGAATTTCTTTTGGCAAAACCTGACGGGCTTTTTCTGTGGAAAGTTCAAGCTGTGGTATTGCAACAACAGCCTTTATATCATCAGGGAAATCTATCTGTTGATAGTATGTTTTACCATTTTCAACTAAAGCAGTAACAAATCCTCCTTTCCATGCAGGAAGGAGATTGTCAGGATGAGGCTCAAATTTATATGCAATCTCAAAAAAATATTCATCTGTTAAAGGGGTTTTACTTACAGCAGCACTGATTAAAATTGCTGCCACTATAGCTGTCGCACTGCTTCCAAGCCCTCTTGCTACAGGGACATTGGTAATCTGTTTTACCTTGGCACCATGGAAGGTTTTACCCCTTTTCTCGCAGGCATATTTCAAAACCTGAACAAAAAGATTATTTTCCGGAATTTCAAGAAATTTATTCTCAGGAACAGTCTGTATGACTACTCCGTCGTGTTCTTCAACCTCAAATTCATTATATAAGGTAAGGGCAAGACCAAAAGTATCAAAACCTGCCCCTAAATTTGCTGTTGTCGCCGGAACTTTTACCTTTAATTTTTTCAATTTTCTACCTTATTGGATAGTCTATTTTTCCTTCTAAGATAGCTATATATTCTTCAATTCCCTTTTCCAGATTATACTTTGGAACAAAGCCAAGCTCCTCTTTTATTTTTCTCATGTCTGCCTGTGTAAATTCCTGATAAAAATCGTAAGGGCAATCAAAATACTCAGGTTCAAAATCTGTTCCCAAATTTTTATTAAGCAAAGCAATAACCTCGTTAAACGACCTTGCTTCCCCTGAACCTACATTGTAAACTGTGGATTGTGGAGCTTCTTTTGCAAGGATTGTTGCGTCTACAGCATCCCTTACATAAACAAAATCCCTTTTTTGCTCACCCCATTTAAAAATTCTTGGTCTTTTATTTTTTTTCATCTGGAGATAAAGCTGATATATCATGCTGGCAAATTTACCTTTGTGTGCTTCACCAGGACCATACACGTTGAAATATCTGACACCTACCACTTTCAACCCTGTTTGTTCAGAAAAATCACGGGCAATATTATCCATAATGTATTTTGAAAATGCATAAACATTTTCAGGAGATTTTTCCCTATCTTCTGAAAGGGGAACTTTTTCTTTTACATTACCGTAAACTGAGGCTGAAGAGGCATAAACAACCGTAGCTTCCGAGTCCTCTGCCAGTTCAAGTATATTTTTAAAACCATCAACATTTTTTCTCATCATAAGTTCCTGGTCTGTAACAGTTGTATCTGTAATAGATGCCATGTGGAAAATAAGCTCAGGCTGAAAATCATCCACTTTAAAAAATAGTTCATCAGTTGATACATCACAGGCAAGGACTTCGCCTTTGAATTTTTTTAGGTTTTTAAAGTTTGCACTGGAAAAATCATCAAGTATCAAAATTTTTGCCTTTGGGTATCTTTCCTGAAGTTCAAGGGCAAGATTAGCGCCGATAAAACCAGCACCGCCGGTTATTAAAATACTATTTACCATTCACCTTACCTCTACACAGGTTCTATATAGAAAAGTTCCTGACCATATTCTACAGGCTGACCATTTTCTACCAGAATTTTTACAACCTTTCCGTTTACATCACTTTCAATCTCATTCATAACTTTAAGGGCTTCTATAATACATAAAACCTGCCCTTTAGAAACCATATCCCCTTCCTCAACAAAAGGAGGAGCTCCAGGAGATGGTGCTCTGTAAAATGTTCCAACCAGTGGAGATTTTATAACGTGGTATTTCTTTGAACCATCTTTCTCAACTTCAACTGTTGCAGGTGCTTTTATTTCCTCTTTTACTTCTACTACTGGTTGAGGTGCAGAAACCACTTCCTTTTTAGGACCTACATACTGCTTTATTTTTATTCTCCCCTTCTCTGTTTCAAATTCAACCTCTTCTATTTTTGTTCCTTTAATTTTTTCAATAATTTCAAAAATAAGGTTCTTATCCATAATAAAACCCCTCTTAGTTAACTCTTTCTATATACTTACCTGTCCTTGTATCTATTTTTATTTTATCTCCTTCGTTTATAAATAATGGCACCTGAACAGTAGCTCCTGTGTCTATTTTTGCAGGTTTAAGTGTTGATGTTGCTGTGTCTCCTTTGAACCCGGGTTCTGTTTCAATTACTTCATAAATAGCGGATTTTGGTAATTCCACGCCTATTGGTTGTCCTTTATCAAGGAAAATAAATACTTCCATTCCTTCTTTAAGGAATTGTGCTTCATCTCCTAAAACAGCAGCAGGAACAGCAATCATATCCCCTGTATTTGCATCTATGAACCAGTAAGAATCTCCATCAAAGTATGAATATGCCATCTGTCTTTGTTCAAAATCTGCCAGCTCTATGCTATCAGATGATTTGTAAGTTATCTCAATAACATTTCCTGTTTTCATATTTTTTGCTTTTACTCTTACAAATGCCTGTCCTTTTCCTGGTTTAACATGGTCATAATCCAGAACTCTATAAGGCTGCCCATCATGAACAATGAACATATCTTTCTTAATCTGGTTGATGCCGATTTTAACTCCCATTTATTCCTCCAGAATTTCAATTTTGGCTTAAATAATTTTAGCATATAATAGAATTTCTAAATAAAAGGTTAGGTTTTAGTTGTGAATTTAAGAGATTTAGGTGAATTTGGTCTTATAGAGAGAATAACAAAATTACTAAAGGTTGATGACCCTCAGGTTATTGTTTCTTTTGGGGATGATTGTTCTGTTATAAAAACAGATAAAAATTTTTTACTTTTTAGCTCTGATATTCAGATTGAAAATCATCATTTTATAAAGGATAAAATTTCCCCTGAAAACCTTGGCTGGAAATTAGTATCTGTGAATGTAAGCGATATTATTTCTTGTGGTGGAAAGGCAAAATGGGGGTTTATATCTGTGGCTTTTCCACCTGAAACCTCTGTTGAATACGTTGAAAGACTTTATAAAGGTATTCAGGAAGCTTGTAATTACTACAATTGCAGCGTTATAGGTGGAAATACTTCTGCATCTGAGGAAATAATACTGGATTTATTTATTGTTGGGCAGACAGATAGACCTGTTTTAAGAAAAGGAGCACAGGAAGGGGATATTCTTCTTGTTTCAGGATATACAGGTTTATCTCGGGCAGGTCTTGAGCTTCTATTGATGGATAAAAATTTTTATGAGGACTTTGAAGAAAGATTAATTACAACCCACACAAAACCTGTAGTTCCTGTAGAGCTTTCAGAAAAAATAATGAGATATACAACCAGCTGCATAGACATTAGCGATGGACTTGTTGCTGACCTTGGACATCTCCAAAAGGCAAGTGGTGTAAAAGTTATTATAGAAAAAGATAAACTACCAGTTCATCCAGACCTTGAAAGATTTTGCCATAAATACAATAAAAACCCTTACGATTATATTTTGTATGGAGGAGAGGATTATCAACTTCTATTTACAACTAAATCCGAAAACTTGAGCCAGTTTAAAAGTTGCTTTCAGATAGGATATGTAGAACAGGGAGAAGGCCTATTTTTAGAAGAAAATTCCAATCTGGAGCTTTTAAAGCCGAGAGGATTTCAGCATCTTTAACTTTTAAAAGGCATACAAAAGAGTTTCAAAAATATCTGAAGTTATTTCAAATCTTGAAACCTCTTCATTCTGGACTTCTACAATAAGATACTCAAAATCTTTTTTCTGCGGGTCTGTTGTGATTTTGTAGAAAACAAGGGTTGTTTCCTCCATTTCCCACACATCCAGAATACCAAAAATCAGTCTGCCTTTTTTCGCAGCCTCGGTAAGTTCAGGAACAGTATCTATAACATGGATAATAAAAGGAAAATATTTCCTGTCCCTTTCTAAATTTGGATTATTTTCCATTAAAAGACCTCCTGAAAGATTTTATATTAATAGAACGGATTTTTTAGGGGTTTTCTGACTTTTGAATGGTTTGAGAGAAAATACAGGTGTCCAGAGCAGACACCTGCTTAAGATTTATTCATATTTTTCAAGAAGTTTATAGATTTCACTGAGCTTTTTGTTTATTGCTTTTTCTACTTTTGTTTTTTCTTTTTCAGG
>JALWLQ010000162.1 GCA_027084095.1 Persephonella sp. | reverse complement strand
GTCTTCTTATGAAAATTTACCTGAAGAATGTAGAAGAAATAATAGAAATGTTTCTGGGCTATTTAAAGTTATAGCTCATAAGTTTAAAGGATAACAATTTTGTGTATGTGGAACCTATATCTGCTGAAAAAATCACCATTTAATATATTAAAATAATTTAATAAAAACTCATATATTTTTGGTAAATTTCTTTTATAAATAAATATTGATTTCTATATTTTTTATCAAATCAAGGTTCTGTGGTAAAATTTTCCTCCAGAAACATATTTATTTTTAGAAACTACAAAATTTTTCGTGGAGATATAAAATGAAAATAGTAATTGACATATCTAATGAAGGAAAAGCAAAACACCTGATTGATATATTAAAAGATATTCCATACGTGAAGAATATTAAAGTAGAATCTGAAAAAAAGAAAGGGAAACCAGATTTTAACTCAGTTTTTGGAATATGGAAAGACAGAGATATTACATTAGAAAATATTAGAAAGAAAGCATGGAAAAGAGTCACTAAATGATAATTTTGGATACAAATATAATTATTGAATTATTAAAAGGAAATAAGGAAACTAAAGAACTTCTTGAGGGAATTAATGAAGAAGACTTTGCAATTAGTATTATAACCAGTATGGAACTATACTATGGGGCTATAAACAAAAGAGAGCTAAATAAAATAAAGAAATTTTTAAAAAGTTTTGATTTATTATTAATAAATGAAGAAATATCAAAAATTGCTTTAGACCTGATAGAAAAATATTCAAAAAGCCATGGATTAGAAATTCCTGATGCTTTAATAGCGGCAACATCTATATACTATGACGTCCCTTTATTGACTTACAACAAAAAAGATTTCAAATATATTGAAGGCTTACAACTTTTTTAAATATTATGAGTAAAACATACGCCTACATCAGAGTATCAACAGATAAGCAAGATTTAGAAAATCAAAAGTTTGCTATACTTCAGTATGCCAATAATAAAAAACTGGGGAATATAGAGTTTGTTGAAGAAGCTGTAAGTGGTCGTATATCTTGGAAAAACAGAAAACTAAAAGACCTCATTGAGCAGCTGCAAAAAGGAGATAACCTAATAGTTGCAGAGCTTTCAAGACTTGGTCGTTCCATGCTTGAGATAATGGAGCTTCTTAATCTACTGCTTCAAAAAGGTGTAAACATTTATGTGGTTAAAGGAAATTATGAGCTAAAGGATGACATACAAAGTAAAGTTTTAGCATTTGCTTTTTCTTTAGCAGCAGAAATAGAAAGAGAACTGATAAGCCAAAGGACCAAAGAAGCACTTGCTAAAAGAAAAGCAGAAGGTAAAAAATTAGGTCGTCCCAAAGGATCCTACAGCTCAAAACTTGACGATAAAAAAGAATACATAAAAGAACTTCTGGATAAAGGTGTATCTATTGCAAGTATAGCTAAAATTCTTGGAGTTCATTATCATACTGTCCGGAATTATGTTAAAAGAAGGAGTTTAAAATAACCAATTAAGAAATAAACTTCCAATTGAAATGAATTGTAATATACGGGTCTATTTCCTCTAAACATTGATATATAGAGGATACAATTTCATCTCTAATACTCCAATTATTTGGTAAATCTGTTATCACAATTAAGTTTAAATCTGCGTCGGTTTTATTTTCTTCATCTATGTCTATTTTTATATGGCCTTTAAATTTAATATCCTTGTCTAAACAATCTTGAGCTTTCTTTAACATATCAAGTTTGGTTATTGTCTTAATCATTTTTTGACTCCATTTTTTCTACAAATTTAAATAACTTTTCCACTACCTGTAAATAAATCTTAAACTTTTCCTCTGGAATTTCAAGTAAATCATAATCAGCTGATTCTCTTATGTTTGGAAAATTCTTTATAAGCTCTCTTTCTTTTCTCGTTAAAAAGGTTTTATTTTTAGAATCTATTGTAACTATTAACTTTTTCATCAAACCATAATGTTTCCACTTTCCTTTTTCTGGTCTTCCTAATAAATACACGCATAAAGAACGAAAGGAATAATATAGTCTTGATATAGCATCATTTGTATATCCATTTTCAAATAAACATATTGCAGCTACATATTGCTTTTTGGCTTTATGCAGAAATGTTATTTCTTCCAAAACTGCCACCAGCTTTTATTATTATAATCGAAGTTCCTATACTTGATTTCCAACAAATCTATAGTTTTAAGGAGATCTTGTATCCTTTTTTCTTTTTCTTCTATCAATCTTTCCTTTTCTTCCGTTATTTTATTTAGAGTAGACAAAGCTATCTGCAGCTGCTTGTTTTGTTCCTCTAATATTTTCAAGGACTTATTGGCAAATTCCAGGTCCTTATTTATGTGTTTGGAATAAAGACTTAAAGATTCCTCAATTATGGTGGCTTTCGTTTTACCTGTTTCACTTGAAATACTATTCAACAATTCTGAAGCATCCTTTGATAACTTAAGATTTACCTGCACTTTAGCCATTGCTACCTCCTCAGATAGCCTTTTGCTACCTTTCGGCTATCTTGAGATTTTTGTTGAATTTTCCAGATAGCCATCAGATAGCTCAAAGCTATCCAATCGGATAGCTATGGATAGCTTTGAGATTTTTCGCTTTCTTCAATACTTAAAGAAAATATCCTTTTAATACTTATTTTTCTAAATCTACCCACTTTTTATTTACTTTCGGCTCATAATTACCATTTGTTTCCGTCTTTACAATTTCTTTTATGGCATTCCAGTAGCGAAGCAAAATCTTCAAGAGTTTTCTCCTTTCTTCTTTTAAGTTTGGGGCTATTATTGTGTCAATTATCATGTGCTTAGGCATAGTATCAGTTTTGTATTTTGCTATAGTCCATTCTTTTAGCTCATCTATATCATTAACATCAGCACCGAATACATTTTCGAGAATTTTTAACGTTCCACTCCATAAATCAGATCCAAAATCTAATGGTTGAATATCAACATCTTCCGAGTAGTTATCTTCCTTTTGAGAAGTATATCCCTGTTTTGACCTTATTTCGAATTCTATGTGTGTTATTTTACGCCCTGTTTTTTTCTTTTTATAAGACACTTCCAAATCTGTTTTCTTATTTATTTCCTCTATCGCTTGTTTTAAAACTCTCTTTTCAAAATCAGAAAATCTTTTATATTCATTCTCCTCGACACCCAGCATTTCCCGAAGATCTAACAAATAGTCTACTCTATATCCTGTGTTCTCATATTGTTTTAGAAGTTCATAAAGTCTTACCGCATAAGTTGAACGCAATTTAAATAGATATTTAAGCGGTACCTTTGAAAATTGCTCTTTTAATTGCAATAAATAAGGCTTTAAATGCTTATCTATACTGATTATTAGATAACCTTCGCCCTCCTTATACTCTGCATAGGAGATGAAAGCAAACTTTTTAAATATCTTTTTATCATTTTCATCTATAGCTTCCATTTTTATAATTCTCTGCATTAATCTATCTGTAGCTTCATCCAACACTCTATACATATTTTTATGTTTAGTTCCTATTAGCTCAGAAATTGCTTTAACAGATATTTTGTAATCTTTAAAATCCTCATCATCGGGTTGAATAAGAGATATCAAAGATAAAAAAATCCTTTGTTCTTCTAAGGTTAGCTTATAGCGGGCTTCTATAAACTTATTATGCATCGTTGCCACTGCATTTTTATTTACTTTATCTACTTTAATAAGCCCTTCTTTATCCATCTTAGCACCCCCCAACCTTTTACTAACTATTTAGTAATTATTTTAATAAAAAATATAGACTAAAGACAATATATATGTCGTTCCGTCTGCATATGACCCCAAAAATGTCTGCATTTCACCCCAAATTTGTCTGCATATGACCCCAAAAATGTCTGCATTTCACCCCAAATTTGTCTGCATATGACCCCAAAAATGTCTGCATTTGCATGGTCAACTTGGCAATACGACTGCTTTAGCCGACCCCTAAAAACAAGAAAAAAACATATTAAAAAACAATTTAAAAAGCTTTAAAAAAGCGAAAAAAATTTTTTAAAAGCTAATTTTTGAAAAAAATATTTTGAAAATAAGGAACAAAGAGGTTTTGAGAAAAATCACAACGGTTGCCCTTATCGTTTTTCTGACAGGCTTACGCGTAAAATTTTTGCGGCGGGTATTCAAGTATTAGAATAAATATATTTGTGTTAATCTTTGCATTTATTTATAATTCTTTCAGCTTTTTTGATTTCTTTTTTGTATCTGCCAGGATTGGTTTGTTTGAATTTTTCAGCTCTTTTGATAATTAGTTCTTTTATTTTGTTTTCAAGGCATTTAAGTCTTTGCTTTAACTTTTCCTTTTCATAATTTTCTTTCTTTTGCCATAGCCTTAGATCTATTAGCTTTTTGTGATATTCGTTTTCTATCTGTTTTTTTGCATATTTGAGTTCTTTTTCGGCTTGATAAGAGAGTTGCTGTTTATGTAGCTCCAATTCTTGCTGCATCTGTTTTTGTAAGGACCTTTTTTCTTCTTCTAAGAGCTGTTTTTCCTTTTTTAATTTCTGGTAGTCTTTTTTTAATTGCTCTTGCTTTTCTTTTATTTCTTGATGGGTTTTCTGTATTAAGTATACCCACACGAAATATGCAGCTGTTGCAACTATTAATATGGTTAAAAGGAATGAGACTAAGAATATAGCAGTTTTAAGTGTATTTATTCCGTATACGTAGGTATGAGAGATTATTGCTTTTATTAGTTTGTGAGTATTAGCGTATTTGTCAATATAGTAAAAATGTAAGGATATTATTCCTGCTATAGCCCCTAAGTAGAATATAAAGAGGGTAAACAGCAATTTTTTCAGAGTTTCTTTCAACTTATTTGTACTCCTTAGCTTTCAAAGTTTTGTTTATAAAATTTCATTAGATAAGATGGAGAGTATTTTTTCTTATGGTAACGTTTCATGTATTCGGATATTTCCCTCCATGACAAGCCTTTATCTCTAAGCTGTTTTATTAAGTGTTTATATTTTATTTCCAGCTCTGTCCATTTTTTGGCTTTCCTACCTCTTTTCTTTTTTACAGCCTGAGCTCTGAACTCCTGTATTTTTTGCAGCTCCTCTTTGGTTGCATGTGTTTTTACGTGCAAAAGCTCGTATTCGGTGTAGTACATTCTATCAAGTGTTTTGTAGAACTCTTTTTGCAGTAATTGTTTAAATTTGTTTTTTTCTTCTGCTGTCAGATTGTAATTTCTGGTTAAAAAATCTGTAAGAAGCTTCCAGAACTCAGCTTCTCTGTCTGTATTCATGGACCTTAAGTAAGTGAGTAGCTTTTTCCTTCTGTCTTCGCTTATCATTTGTTATAGTTTTTCTCCTTTTCGGTTTATTTTCTACATCACAGATAGTTAATTATATCGTTTAAATTATTTGTTTACAAATTTTGTTTACTTTAATAGATTTGATGATGAATTTCCTGTTTTATTCCTTGATTTTATATGTGTTTGCTGTGTTTATGTTAGTCGCTTTAGGCGTGACCTAAAGCGACGGCTATGCCGTATTTTTCGTTGACTTTTTCTTTTTGGTGCTTTATCTTTACTCTTGTAAGAGGGGTAGCCTGAAATAAGGCTCTCAAGTTCCTAAGGGTGAGATAGCCTAAGGACTTGAGGTAAACAGGAAGCCGAAAGGTGCAATCTCTCTTAGTTTTTGGTGAAGCAGGTGAAAAGGGGTATGCGCTTCACCTTTTTGCCGGTGTCTTTTTTTGAAGCGGTTTTACCTTCCGGTGGAGGGCTGCTTCCTGTCTGGGAGGTGGCAAACCGGTTAAACCTCGCACTGGTGGTGCCGGCTTCTCTAATGAGAGGCTGGTAAAAGTGCAGCTGCTGTTTTGTTGTGGTGGTGTTGGTGTAGTGTTGTGGTGCTGGTGGTGCGTGGTTACAGCTTGGCCACGAAAAAAATAAGCAAGCTCCGGGGTTTAAGGTGTGTGAAGGAGGTATTTTGTGTTTGAGGAAGCTCCAAGGTTAGAGGAAAAAAAGATAGGGGATTTTGTTTTATCTTACGAGCTTCGATATGGGGGAAGGGTTTTAAAGGACTTAAAGATCTTTTACAAGGATAAGCTTCTGGTAGATGGGATTCTGGATTTTATTGAAGTTTCTGCTGGTGTTGAGGCTTTTCTAATGGGTCGTATGGTTCCTGGAGAAAAGTTTGGAAGGTTTATGATTCCTAATTTTAAAAGAGAGGAAAAAATTAAACTTAAGATAGAACTGAAAAACGGTGAAAGTGTTTATCTGGATAGGTTTGAAGCTACTTTGTTTAATAAAATTGCCAGGATTGTAGATAAACACATAAACATACGTGACCTGGATTGAAAGATGCGTGGCAGCATAAAGTGGCAGGTTAAAGAGGTCTTTAAAGTAATATCAAAAATAGGTCATTCTAAGCATTATGAAAAGGAGCTTGTAAGGCTATCAGGTGCTAAAACGTGGCATGAGATAGGAAAAGGACTTGGTATTTACAGTTACAAAGCCTTAGATGTTTATAGAGATGTGGCAAAACAGCTTATGTCTTACGTTAAGTCTGAGTTTGGAATTAAAGATATAGAAAAACTGACAGGGGAGCACGTTAAGAGTTTTTTAGAGTATAAGATAGAGCAGGGAGTTTCTTACAGAACTTTCCAGCAGTATGCAGCTGCAGTAGAGAAATTGGAAGTGGCTTTAAACAGATATTCTGATATTAGCAACAGGGGAAATTCCTACAATTTTGAGCCTTACATAAAACAAGTCAGGGAGATTGCCAAAGAAACTTTGGAAAAAACAAATCCAACCAGGGCTTATGAAAATCCAAAGAATTTAATTAAAAATCTAACGGAAAAAGAGCATTTTTTAATGGCTAAGATGCAGTATGAAGGTGGAGCAAGGCTGCATGAAGGTTCTTTGATAAAGCAGGACCAGTTAAAAGGAATAGACAAGGATCCATTTACCAACAAAGAGGTTGGAAAGATAGAAGTGCAAGGAAAAGGGGGTTATGTTAGAGATATAAGGGTGTCAGCTGATACTTATAGACAGCTTAAGAATTACGTGAAGGAAAAGGGAGAGTTTAAGATAGATAAAAATGCTTACAGAGCTGATTTGAAATCTGCAGCTATAAAAACTGGACAGAAATATACAGGTTCTCATGGTTTAAGATGGAATTTTGCACAGGAAAGGTTTAATGAGCTTCAGGAAAAGGGAAATCTGACATACGAGCAGGCTTTAAAACAGGTTTCTGAAGAGATGGGTCATCATAGAGCTGATATTACTGAGCATTATTTGAGGAGATGAGTTAATTTTTAGATGAAGCTGAGGTTGGAATTTGTTTAAAAATTCTTAAACAATTTGAAAGAGCAATAAAAATTATTTGGAATGGAGAAGGTATTCAATCTTTGTAATCTATTAAAATAGAATTTTGCTTGATAGAGTGAAGATCTATCTTTTTTAGAAGAATAATAAAAAAGAGAATAAGGAGGTCTTGATGAGTTTAAAAGTTAAGGAAATTGTGGAATACTTGGATCAACATATTGTGGGACAGGAACAGGCCAAGAGAAGAATAGCATCAATGATCAAAAATAAAATAAGGAGAGATAATTTAGTGGATATAGAATGGAAGAAAAATATATTTCCCTTTAATGGGATTTTAATTGGTGATACAGGAGTTGGGAAAACTGAAATTTTCAGAAGAATAGCAGAAATTTTAGATGTTGCATTTTGTAAAGTAGATATATCTGCATATACAAGTTCAGGTTATGTGGGGAAGGATGTTGATTCTATAATTTCTTCAGATCTTTTGGATGCAGCTAAGAATAAAGTTAAGGGAAAGTATATAAAGAAGTTGATGAATGATGAAAGAGTTCTTTCTATAATAGCAGAGGCTATAATTAAACAATATCCTCAAGAGTTAAAGCATATAGGGATTTATTTAACCTCTTCAGGAAATCCTACGTTGCAACCATTTATTACTTATAGAAGCTCTGGTAGTTCAAAAATGATAATTGGTAAAGTGATAGAAGTTATAAGGAATAAGAACCCTAAATTTATGAATTTAGAATTGAAAGTGACAGTTAAAGCAAAAAGAAAGTTACCGTTTTTTGTTGTTGTGGTGGAACCAGACAAAAAATATGAAGACAGAAGTTTACATGATACCGTAGAAAGTTTAATTCCTAAGCTTGCAGAAATTGAATTTGAAAAGATGGAAGATGTGAAAATTCAACAAGAAATAAGAGAAGTTCTTGAAAAAGGTATAGTCTTCTTAGATGAATTAGATAAAATAGCAGAAGGAAGAGAAGGGAAAATGACCCCTTTAAATGTTCAAAAGGAGTTACTTACTTTAATAGAAGGAAAAACAGTATCTACAGAAATTGGACCTGTATCTACTGATCATATTTTATTTATAGGAGCAGGAGCTTTTAAAATAGCAAAGCCAGATGATTTATTGCCTGAACTTCTGGGCAGAATGCCTGTAAGAATAGTTCTTAATCAATTAACAAAAGAAGATATGAAAAGAATTTTAGTAGAACCTAAATATGCATTGATAAAGAAAATAAAAGTTCTCTATGAGTCAGAAGGGATTTCTGTAAATTTTACTGAAGAGTCCATAGATAAAATAGCGGAAATTGCTTATGAAGAAAACATAAGAAATGAAAATTTAGGAGCTAGGAGATTACAATCAATAGTAGCAATACTAATAGAAGATATTGATTTTGAAATAGAGGAAAAAAGGGTTAAGGAGTTTATCATTGATGATAAATATATAGAAAGAAAATTAAAAGAAAAGGAGGAAGAAATTAAAAAAGCTCTTAAATATATAGAAAATAAAGCGACTATAGGTTTTATTACTTAATTTATAGTATAGTGGGTTTTAGTGATTTGAGATATATTTATAATATAATTTGTAAGAAACTGTATTGAAGGAGGTTTTAAATGGGATACTTTAAGCTTAAATGTTTAAAATGTAACGAAATTTTTTCTGTAGAATTTCACGATGCTGATAGAATAGACCTTACTAACTCTCGGGAAAAGTCTATGGGAGAGGAAAATTATTATACTATGTATTTTGATGTTCAGTGTCCTAAATGTGGAGAGGATGCAGAACTAAAAATTGGATTTTGGGAATACCCAAAAGGAATATTAGAGTATTTAGATGAACAGTTTGATATTAAAGGAAATATAGAGATTATAGAGTTCAGTGTTGAGGATGTTGCATTATCGTATTTAAGTAAAAAAATGAGAGCAGAGTAATTTATATGGGAATTTTTTAGGAAATTGATAAAGGAAGAAATAGTTTTAATATTAATTTGTCTTCATATAGATAATCTATTAATAGCTTAGGATTGTCTATTTTTTTGCTTAAGATAATTCCTTTAGAATTATTAATATTCAGTCTTTTGGCCAAAATTTTATATTCATTTTCTTCGAAAATTTCTATTAATTTTTTTAAGGAATGAATGTAATATTTGATGGAAAGTTGGTCTAGAAGATTTTTGAAAATTTTAGCTCCTCTACTTTCTGCATATAAACCCAATAGTATATAAATCGTTCCATTGGATTTTAATTTATTTTTTAACTTTTTGAAAAGAAAAGATATTTCTTCTTCAGGGAGTAAATACAAAACATCTATAAAAAGGACTAAATCTAGATCTTTTTCTTTTATTTCATCTACATTTTTTATATATTTAATGCCTTTTTTTCTTCTTTTATTTTTTTCTACACAAAATAGATTGGCAGATGGAAAAAATTTTTTTAAATTTTTTAGTAAATAACCATCTCCACATCCAAAGTCTAAAATGCTATTAATGTGAGTTATGCTTAATGTTGTTAGATCATTTTTTATTTCGTTTAATATTAGATCGTTAAATATATATCTATCTTTATAATTCCACATATTACGGACAATTTGTTGGCCTGCAGGTTCTGCATCTGCTACAGCCCATAGCCCACAATTCTTTTTTGTCTTTATATAGTTGCGATAATTTTTTATAAAATTCTTTGTCCATAGTATAGCTGTCTGCTTCTATATTTAGTTCACCGTATAATTTTTCATTAAAAAGATTCTCCCATATTTCTTGACATATTTGAGCATTATCAAACCAATTTTTTAGGTCTTCTTCATCTCTCATTCCGTAATAAGGGAAGTGGTGAAAATAGAAACCAAAATATTTGTTGCAATCATCTATGTATTTTTGAGTGTCTAAAATATGAGTGTGCCAGAATTCATCTATAAATCTATTAGGGATTATTTTAAAATCTATTTTAAAATCCATTAATGTTTTATTTAATGCAATAAATTTTTTATATAACTTTTCCATATCTTCAACTACATCTTTATCCCATCCTAAAACATCGATCATTTTTTTCTTTTGAAGAGAAAAATCTAAGATTTTTTCAGCTAAATCAATGTTTTTGTTTAATTTTTCTTTGAAATCATGGTTCTTTAGAATTTGGTTTACAAGATTTTCATTTAAGGTTTTCATCCTTTTTTCCTCCTATGGACATTTCTCATTTTGAATTTTATTATAAACCAAAAACATTTTTTGTTAAATTACACTTCTGGGATGCGATATGAAAGTATACTAAAGAAGTTGAAAATAGAGTTAGGCCAATTTCGAAAATTTGTTACATATTGGATTTATTCTTCTGATCTTATTCATAGGTCTGTGTTTTCTTATAAAGAAAAATGGTTAGAAGAACCTATTAATAGGGCTTTAAATTTATTTTTTAAACAACAAAAAAATATATTTAATGTGATTAAAATTAGTAATGTAGATCTTGCCCTCCAATATAAAAAAGCAAAACTCCTTATAGAAGTTAAACCTGAAAGAGAGTCTTTTTTTAAATTTGGAAAAAATGTTTCCAGATGTTATAGTTTCTACTGTAGGAGAAGCGGTAGATCTTTAAGTAGTGGCAATTCAGGAAATCTGAAAGGATTGATATATTACAAAAATAGCAATAACAATGAAATTTTGACTACTTATATAATAAATAGTGATGATAAAATCTGTAATGTAAGTGGGGTGGGAGTTAGCCAAATAGCAGCTTATGCTATGGAGAATGGATACAGACAAAAGGAAAAAAATATTATTCCTCTAGTTTTTTATCTTAAGGAAAATGAGTTATGGCATATTACAAAGATAGAAAATCTATCGTCTTCTTATGAAAATTTACCTGAAGAATGTAGAAGAAATAATAGAAATGTTTCTGGGCTATTTAAAGTTATAGCTCATAAGTTTAAAGGATAACAATTTTGTGTATGTGGAACCTATATCTGCTGA
>JALWLQ010000161.1 GCA_027084095.1 Persephonella sp. | reverse complement strand
ATTCAAGCTCATTAAATAACAATAAGCGAAATTTTTTGATAGGCTACCCTGGAAGTATAAAAGATGTATCTCCTACCTTTTTTTCAATAAGTTTTCCGTTTGCAATCATATCTTTTATTTTGTTTACTGTTTCTTGATTAAAAACCTTTTCTATGTCTGAGTAGGTGTAAGGTCTTCTTCGGAAAGTGTTTAGTATTTCTTCTTCAGATAGCTCGAATTCAGAAAGAATGTTATCTTTACCACGGGTTATGATATTCAGATTAAAATCTTTCAAATACTCTCCCAACTTAAGCAATTCTTCATCCGATACAGGAAAAACACGATAAGCAGGAGGTCTATCAATTGTTCCAAGGTCAACTCTATCAGGCTGTATATCTTTTAGAACCTCAGCTATATTTTTTATATTTTCAGGAAAGTCATTTATATTTTTTACCACAAGGATTTCAATAATTAGAAATCCTTTGAAAATCTTTCTAAACTCTTTTAACCCTTGAATAATATTTTTTATATTTATATCTTTCAGTGTTTTGTTTACTTTTTTAAATGTTTTTTGGTCTGCAGCATCAAGGGAAATTTTTACAATATCAAGATTTTTGAGGGTTTCCTGAATTTCTTTTTTGTGTATTGTTGAACCATTTGAAAGTATGAGAAGCTTAGAATTTCCTTTTATCTTTTGTAGTTTTTTAATCAGAATGTCAAGTTTTGAATATAAAGTTGGTTCACCATTTGCAGTTATTGTGATAACTTCAGGATACGGATTTTTTTGTAAAAAATGTTTTATCTCAGATATTATCTCTTCAGGGTCAGGCTCATTTTGTATCATAGAAACAGGCTTTGCTTTGTCCAGTTCACAATAAAGGCAGTCAAAATTGCAGGATTTTTTATCTGGGGATAAATCTATCCCCAGAGAAAGTCCAAATCGTCTTGAATTAACAGGTCCAAACAGA
The DNA here is from genome assembly GCA_027084095.1 of Persephonella sp. Classification (GTDB taxonomy): domain Bacteria; phylum Aquificota; class Aquificia; order Aquificales; family Hydrogenothermaceae; genus Persephonella_A. The sequence goes on along the minus strand of JALWLQ010000161.1, from coordinate 1,722 downwards.
TACTTCATGGCTTTTATATATATTCCAGTTGCATTTAATTTTTATGAGCCATATTATAAATAATTTGAGTGTTTGATGATAAATTCAAATAAAAATTATTAAGGAGCAGTAATTAAGTCAGGAATGAGAAAGTTGACAGGATTAATTATAGCATTTTTAGGGGTATTTTTCTTTTCTATAGCAAATGAAAGAGATGAGACTAACTCCTGGACATATAAGAACTTTAAACTTCAAAAGATAGGGATTACAAACTATTCTCTAATTAGAAACAGGGAAATCCTTTTCAGGAAAAGAGGTTTACCAAGAATTAAAGTTATTCTAAATAGAGGCAAAAAGTATATTCCTGCCATAAGAAAGATATTTAAAGAACATGGAATTCCAGAGGATTTAGCTTTTCTACCAATAATAGAAAGCCATTTTAATATCCGTGCTAAATCTCCTGCAGGTGCAAGGGGTTTATGGCAATTTATGCCCCACACAGCAAGGACATATGGACTTAGAATTAATAAATGGGTAGATGAAAGGCTTGACCCTGAAAAATCCACCATAGCTGCAGCACTTTATCTTAAAGACCTGTATAGTATTTTTGAGGATTGGGGGCTTGCCCTTGCCAGCTATAATGCAGGCGAGGGAGCAATAATAAGAAAAATTAACAGATACAGAGCTACAAATTTCTGGGATATAGATGAGTATCTTTCAAGGGAAACCAGAAATTATGTTCCTAACTTCATTGCAACTTTAATCATAGTTAAAGACTTACTAAAAAAGGAAAATTTCAATTATGATTATATCAGTTATGATGTTGTCAAACTAAATAAACCCGTATCCCTTAAGTATATATCCAGACATACAGGTATTCCATACAAAAAACTAAAAGAGATGAACCCTCATCTCAAAAGAGGCGTTATTCCACCAGATAATCAGGAGTATAACCTGTATGTTCCCAAAGGAATGAAAAATGCTGTTTTATATGTTGTTGAAAATGCCCCACTTAAAAAATATCCTGCACTTATAAATTACGAGGTGCAGAAAGGAGACACACTTACTAAAATAGCCAGAAAGTTCCATACTTCTGTCAAAAAACTTAAGAAACTCAATCGTCTAAAGTCTTCCTATATAAACTCAAAAATGATAATCACTGTTCCTTCATATATACTTGCTCCACCTGATTACTACAGAGGCTTAATTGACCTGACAGATGAATTAATCTATACTCAAAAAGGATTTTATTACAGAGTTAAGAGAGGTGATACTTTAAGGAAAATCTCCCGTAAGTTTGGTGTTTCTATAACTGTTATTAAGCTGTGGAATAGATTTAAAGGAAATATTTATCCTAATATGAAGTTATTTATACCTACGAAGAAAAGAGATGTTAAACAGGTTAAAAAGCTGATAAAAGTTAAAATGGATGGATAACCTGCAAAAAGAGATAGAGCTTAAGAAATTAGAAATAGAGAAGTTAAAAATTAAGGAAGGATTAGCCCGAACTGTTTTAATTTTAATTTTGACTATTGGTGCGGGATTGGAATTTTAGCTAAAATTGTAAATATGCCAAAGGCATGGTATAAGGTGGTTTTTATATTTTTGTTGAAGGTGCTTGAAAAATGGAAACCTTAATAATGGTTTTAACTATAATAGGACTTTCTATCCTTGCTATAGGTGGCTTTATTCTTGTTTTCCAGTCTATACAGGATTATATAGAAGAAAAAAAACAAAACTAAG